>JBAUUM010000132.1:0-6181 GCA_049582705.1 Actinocatenispora sp. | reverse complement strand
CGCTGGCCCCCGCCTGGATCATGGTCGGCCGCGTCGCCGAGGACCCGGAGGGCGCGCCGCCCGAGGTACCCACCGCGATGGTCGTCGCCGACCGGCCGTCCGGCTACTGGTCGGTGCCGCAGTACCTGGAACACGACCCGACCGGCGGCTGGCTGCGCCGACCGCTCGACGTCGCGGACACCGCGCTGCGCTGCCTGGAGCACGTGACCCGCGATCCCAGCATGCTGGCCGGGCCACTGCCGACCGGCCGGTCGATGGAGGAACTGCTGGTCGCGGCGTGCGCCGACCGGGACCTGCCGGCCGTGCGCGGCGTCGTCCGCCGGTACCTGCGCTGGCTTCGCGCGGACGCGGCGGAGGGCCACTGGCGAGCCGTGTGGGCGGCCGACGAGCCCGGACAGGGGCTGATCTGTTCGGCCGCCAAGGTCCTCACCGTGCTGGACACCGTGCTCGCCGCGGACGTGACCGGCGAACCGCACCTGATGGACCCCAGCTGGGCCAGTACCGTGCGGGTGCCGGTGGAGCTGGTGCTGGTCCGGGCGCTGCAACGGTTCTCGTACCGGCTGCTGTCCGCCGGGCACCCGCACCCGTGGCCGGCGGGGCTCACCCCGGACCGGCTGGCCGTGACGCTGGCCGCCGCGGCGGGGGTGACCGCCTCGCCGGGCGACCTGGCCGCCGCCACCCGGTTCGCCGTGTACATGGAGGGCCCGCTGGCGGACCTGTCCGATGTGGACAGCGCGACCCGGTACGCGGAGCTGCGGGAGCGCTGGACCGCGGACCCCGCGGTGGGCACGGTGACCCCCCGCGGGTACCGGGAGGCCCTCGCGACCATCGGGCAGCTGTCCGCCGCGCTGTCCGAGTCCCGGGCACAGATCCGATGGCTGGACCGGACCGTGGCCGACCGGGACCGTCAGCTCAGCACCCTGGACGGGGTCCGCCGCTCCGTGACCTACCGGATCGGCTACCTGTTCACCGGGCCGTACCACCTGGCGCTGCGGCTGCTGCGGCGCGAACTGCGCAGATGGCGCTAGGCAGCCCGGTACCACCCACCGCACATCCATGACGTACCAACGATCTCAGGGAGAATCGGCGTGAGGCTCAACGCGGACACCGTGGAGTTCGAACGATTCCTCGCCGTGGCGTCCGTGTACTGGTCCAACAACATTCGCACGCCACCGAGCGGGGACGAACCCGGATGCATCCTGGTCGAGATCCTGCACCAGGACCTCCGGGTGGCCCTGCGCAACCTGACCGTGGCCAACGCCCTGCGCCGGATCTTCCCGGCCCGGCTGATCGTGTACACCGGGACCGACCAGGACTGGAGCAAGGCGCTGTGGACCCGGTTCGACACGTCGCTGGTCCGTCAGCTCGCGGCGGCGTACCAGGCGACGGACGTGATCGACGTGCACGAGGCGGTGACCGCGCGGATCGCCGCCGCCGAGGGTGACGGCGAGGTTCCCGAACTCGCCGTCGGCAACCGGATCCTGCCGGTGGACACCGGCCGACCGGGCATCGCGCCGGAGGACCTGGAGTCGATCGTCAACGCGACGGCGTGCCGCCTGCTCCAGGTGCCGCGGCTCGCCGAGGAACACCGCGACTGCGAGACGTACCACCGGGTGCGTGCCCGCACCACCGCGTTCTCCGCCGTGTACGACTCGCTGTTCACCGCCTTCAGCCCGGACGCCCTGGTGACCAGCCACGTCGACTACAACCACTGGGGTCTCGCGGTGGAGAGCGCCCGCCGGTTCAACACCCCGGTGGTGCACGTGCAGACCACCGGGACGCTGAAGGCGTACACGCTGTTCCCGGAGCAGGCCGCGGGCGCACCGACCTTCCGCGCGGCGCTGACCAACCAGATCGGCGAGTTCTTCGAGAAGCGGCTGTGGCCGCAGCGGACCCGGATCCGGCGCAGCGCGGAGATGGTGTCCTGGCGCGCCAAGGGGAACCTGGGTCGCCCGTCCTGGTGGCGCGGTGGCGCGACGGCGTCGCTGGACTTCCGCACCGACACGGAACGCGCCCAGATCCGCCGGCACGCGGTGCACCGCTTCGAGTTCGACCCGGACAAGCCGACCGTCACCGTGTTCAACCACTCGGTCTCCGACGCGCTCGGCACCAACGTCGAGTTCTTCGCCGACCTGGCCGACTGGTTCGAGCGCACCGCGGAACACGCCCGGGAACACACCGAGGTCAACTGGCTGTTCCTGGACCATCCGAGCCAGAAGCTGTACGACGTCACGGGATTCTTCGACGGGGTGGCCAAACAGCACGCCGACATGCCGCACATGGCGTTCGCCCCCAGCGCCGAGGTCGGCAAGAACATCCTGTGGAGCCTGACCGACCTCGCCGTCACGGTCCGCGGCAGCATCAGCAACGAGCTGCCCGCCTACGGCATCCAGGCGATCCAGGCGGGCTGGTCGGAGTGGAGCTCCTGCGGGGTGTCCCGGGTCGCCACCGGCATCGAGGACTACTGGTCCCTGCTGGACACCTCGCTCGCGGAGCTACGCGCGGGCGTCCCGATGGTCTCCGCGGAGCAACGGGAACGGGCCCGGTTGTGGCACTGGTTCTATCGCAGTGCCGCCGACGTCTGCACCCCGTTGGTGCCACACTGGGAGGCGGGCCATTCCGAGCTCCTGCTCCGCCAGTTGCGCATCTCCATGCAGCACGTCGAGAGCGACGGCGACCCGGCCTTCACGGCCACCCGTCGGATGTGGCTTCGACGTGAACCGTTCCTGACCCGGTTCGACCTGGCCGGACCGGCACAGGCACTGAGTGACGAGATGTGGGGGGAGTAGTCGGGTGACCAGCAGCCTGACGTTCAGCACGGACCTGGACCGGACGGTCCCGCCGTTGCCGTTGCCGACGACGGTCCGCAACGGCGGCGACCGGTCCCTGTCCATCGCGGACGGCTTCGTCCGCGGCACCCGCATCGTGGGCCGCTTCTCCGCCGACCCGGGGCTGATCGGCCTGAAGGTCGCCGCCGCCGGCCGGCCGCTGCGGGTGACCGTGGAGATCCGTGCCGACGCGGAGACCGCATCCTGGTGGCAGCACCGGGTGCCGGACCGGGTCAAGCCCCGCAACCCGCACGGCCCGCGGCTGCTGCTGGTGCGTTCCCAGGGCGTCACCCGTACGGCCGTACTGCTGGCCCGTCGGCCCGGTGCGTTCGCCCTCGACGCCCGCGCCACCGCCCAGTTCGACCTGCCGGCCGAGGACGTACCGGACGACGGCCTGCTGATCATCGAGTTCGCCGACGCCGGCGCCGCCCTCGGGCTCGGTGACCTGCTGCCGCAGCGCGGCGCCGTCGGTGTCCGGATCAACTCGATCACCGTGCAGGAGCGCCCCCTCGCCGGCCGGCCACCGTCCCGGTCGGGACAGCCGGCCATGGTCTGGACGCGGTTGACGAAGGGCGCCGGGCCGGTCACGACCAAGCCGGTACGGATGCCGGTCGCCGTCACGGCGAGCACCGGCGCGCCGACCCGGGCGCTGCCACCCGCGGGATTCTTCCTCGTGACGCCGGCGCATCCGGTCGCCGGCCGGTTCACCTGGACCCTGCACTCCCGTCCGTCGGGCATGGTGCGGCCGGACGAGATCCTGCCGCAGCGGGTACCGCTGTGGCAGCAACCGCCCACCGGGTCGCCGCCCCTGCGGTACCGGGACAAGGGCATCGCGGTGGCCCGGTACCGGCTGCGGCTGGCCCGGCACGCGGCGGCGCGGCGCTTCCGGCGCAGCATCGTGCGGACCGGACGGCTGCTGTCCGCGCCGGTCCGGTACGTGGTCCATCCGGTCAACGCGTTGGCCGCCGCGCGGCTCAGTACGCCGCGTGCCGAGCTGGTGCCGCTGGACGGCGGCCCGGCCCGGCCGTGCGTGGTGGTGCCCCGGGGCGCCGGTACGATCGCCGTCCGGTACACGGGTCGGATCGACGGCCCGGCCGTGGTCCGGCTGATCGGCGGCGCCCGCAGCGGCTGGCACCTCGGCGCCACTCGGCACGATCCGCCGACCGAGGCGACCCCGAACATCGGCACCGACCCGTTGACCAACCGGGCCGAGATCCAGCGGCTGCTCGACCTCGACGACCCGGTGACGGTCCGGCTGCCCGGTGGTCGGATCGAGGTGACCGGTGGCCTGGCACTGCGGGAGAACCGCACGCTGCTCGGCGCGGCCACCGGCGGCACCGTCCTGGTGCAGACCGAGTCCAGTGCGGCGCCGCTGCTGCACGTGCTCGGCAGCGGCGTACGGGTGGAGGACCTCACCCTGGCGCTGCCGTCGGTGCAGCCCGGTCCGCACGACGGTGACCGCTGGACGGCGATCACGATCGGGCGCTACTTCTACGCCGCGCCACCCGAGTGGATCTCCCGGATCATGGTGCGGCGGGTGCGGGTCGAGCGGGCGGGCCGGTGCTCCGCCAACTCGGTGGCACTGCTGGGCGCCGTCCGCGACGTCACGCTGACGGACCTGTCGATCAGCGGCGGCGGTACCGCGGTCGGGGTGCACTGGGGCGCGGTGGGCAGCGGGGTCCGTGACCTCACAGGGCCCTCGTACCACCCCAACGACCTGAGGATCACCGGGTTGCGGGTGCGGGACGCGTTCGAGGCCTTCTACCTCAGCTCGGTGCACGACGTGACGGTGCGGGACGTGCGGTGCAGCGGCGTGGAGGTCGGGTTCCGGCTGCTGCCGGGCGACAACACCGACCGGTTCCACCGCACGCCCGGCACGTCGCCGGTCTCGACCCGGATCGCGGTCTCCGAGGTGGAGGTCGGCTGGTGCGGCCAGTACGGGCTGCGGCTGGCCGGCTGGGGGCGCAGCGAGGTCGACAAGCAGGTGTCCGAGCTGGCCTACCGGGACGTCACCGTGGACGGTTGTCTGCTGCGCGCGGAACCGCCGCGGCTGGGCTCGGCCCGGCGGCGGCGCGTCGCGGTCGCGTTGGAACACGCGGACGGGATCGTGCTGCGCGACATCGCCTTCGCCGAACAGTCGGCCGCCGCGACACCGGATTTCGTTGAGGCGTCACGGGACGACGAGGAGCTGACGCTCGCGGACCTGGTCGAGTCGGGCGCGCAACCGGAGGACGAGACCGGGTGACCGACGATCTTCGGCCGTGCCCTCCCGCGCATCACACACTCGGAGGACATCCGGTCCCTCATCGCGACACGCACCCGGCTCGACTTCCCAAATATCCCGACCGTCCTTTACTGTGCCGGCCATGACAAGCGATACGCCCGATCGCAACACCGACTCACGAGACACTTCCCAGTCCGGCACCAGGGGACGCCTCTTCGACACCGCGCTCTACCAGGCGTGGGCGCTCGACGGCGACGACACCTGGCGCTATCTGCCCGTCGACGCGACCGCCGACGCCCCCGCCGATCCGCCCGGGGCGACCTGGCGGGAACGCGTCCGCGACGGTGCGCTGCGCTGCCCGTTCCCCGGTTGTGGGGCCGCGTTCAGCGGCGTCCGGCGGGGCGCGGGGCGGGTGGCGTTCGTCCACCCGAAGGCGGGCGGGACCCATTCCGACAAGCAGTCCAAGGAGACCCTGTGGCGGCTCGCCGCCCAGCAGAGCGTCGCGCGGTGGGCGACGGGACGGTACCCGGGCGCCACGGTGCAGATCGGCGGGGGCGACCTGCCGACCGCGCCGGACGTGTTGATCACGGTGCCCGGAAGCGGTCGGATCGCCGTCGAGTGCCGGTACTCCGCCTTCCCGGACGCCGAATGGCAGGAACGCCATGAGGCGTACCGCAAGGACGACATCGCGGATCTCTGGCTGCTCGGCAACAGCGGCCCGTTCGCCCGCAAGGCCACCGGCGAGGCGGAACTGCTCCGTCCGCCGGCCGTCGTGACGGGCATGATCACCGCCGGTGTCACCGTCGCCTGGCTCAACCCGTTCGTCGGCCTCGTCGGTACCCCGACGCCGGCCGAGGCGGCCGGCACGGTCGCGGTGACCGAGTCGTCCCTCGCGGACTGGTCGCTGTCGGTGGGTGGTTCGGGCACCGCGGTGGCGGAGCCGGCCGCAGACGCGCCCGCCGCCGAGGCGACCGAGCCGGTGACCGAGCCTGTCGCCGTCGAGGAACCGGCCGCAGCCGAGCCGGTCGCCGCCGAGCCGGCCGTTGCCGCCGCGTCGACGGCGGATGCCGGCGCGGATGCCGACGACACCAGCGACGAGGTTCCCCAGATCGCCGAGCAGGAGGCGGCG
>JBAUUM010000131.1:0-5965 GCA_049582705.1 Actinocatenispora sp. | reverse complement strand
GGAAACCCCTTCCCCGCCGACGGGCGCGGCCGTAGACTCGCCGCATGCGAGGACGACTGCTCCTTCGACAGCCGCGCTGGATCTAGCGGGCGCCCGGCCACCACCGGCCACAGGGCGTCGCACCGGCGCGGCGGACCCGTCATGGACGGGTCCTTTGTCGTTTCCGGAGCCGTCCTCGAAGGGGAGTCCCATGTCCACGTCCATCGACCCCACCCTGCCCGTCGCCGCCGCTCCCGTCACCGCCGCTCCCGCCGCCGGGGCCGCCGAGCGAGGTGGGAGCGCCCCGCCCGACACCGTCGAAGAACCCGGGCACTGGCAGCGGGCCTGGACCGCGCGCCGGACGTTCGAGACGCGCGACGACGGCGGCGCGGAGCGGCGCTATGTACTGCCGATGTTCGCCTACCCGTCCGGCGACCTGCACATGGGCCACGGCGAGGTGTACGCCATCAGCGACGTGATCGCCCGGTACCTGCGGCTGCGCGGCCACGACGTCCTGCACCCGTGCGGCTGGGACGCGTTCGGCCTGCCGGCCGAGAACGCGGCCCGTCGGCGCGGCCAGCAGCCCGGGACGTGGACCCGGGCCAACATCACCACCCAGGCCGAGTCCTTCGACCGGTACGGGATCGGCTTCGACCCGTCCCGTCGACTGGTCACCTGCGACCCCGGCTTCTACCGCTGGAACCAGTGGCTGTTCCTGCGCATGTACGAGCGCGGGCTGGCGTACCGCGCGCCCGCGCCGGTGAACTGGTGCCCCTCGTGCGGCACCGTACTGGCCAACGAACAGGTCGTGGACGACACCTGCGACCACTGCCACGGCCCCGTCACCGAACGCCGGCTGACCCAGTGGTTCTTCCGGATCACCGCGTACGCGGACCGGCTGCTGGACGACATGGCCGGACTGGACGGTTGGCCGCGTTCCGTGCTGACCATGCAGCGCAACTGGATCGGACGCTCCGAAGTGGACGGTACTGTGCGGTACCGGCTGCGGGACTGGCTGATCAGCCGGCAGCGGTACTGGGGGACACCCATCCCGATCGTCCACTGTGGCCGGTGTGGCGCCGTACCGGTGCCCGACGATCAGCTGCCGGTACGGCTGCCGGAGATGCCGCCCGGGGGCGGCACAGACGGTGCGCCGCTGGGCGCGGCGACCGACTGGCTGCGGGTGGACTGCCCTCGCTGCGGCGCACCGGCCGAACGCGAGACCGACACGATGGACACGTTCGTCGACTCGTCCTGGTACTTCCTGCGGTTCTGCTCCCCGGAGTACGACGAGGGGCCGTTCGACCCGGCCGCCGTCGCCCGGTGGCTGCCGGTGGACCACTACGTCGGCGGGATCGAGCACGCCACCGGGCACCTGCTGTTCGCCCGCTTCATCACGAAGGTGCTGTACGACCTGGGCCTGGTCGAGGTCGTGGAGCCGTTCCGGCGGGTGATCAACCAGGGTCAGGTCATCAACCAGGGCCGGGCGATGAGCAAGTCGCTGGGCAACGGCGTGTCGCTGGGCGCCGAGATCGAGCGGTACGGCCCGGACGCGGTACGGCTGACCATGCTGTTCGCCTCGCCGCCGGGCGACGACATCGACTGGGCCGACGTCGCCCCGGCCGGTGCCGTCCGGTTCCTGCAGCGCGTACTGAGCCTGACCGACCGGGTGGGCAGCCCGCCCGGCACGGACCCGTCCCGGGGCAGGCCGGAGCTGCGCCGGGAGACCCACCGCGCGGTCGCGGCCGTCACCGACCTGGTGGAGGGCACCCGGTTCAACGTGGCGATCTCCCGGCTGATGGAGTTCGCCGCCGCGATCCGCAGCAGTGCCGTGCCAGCCGACGACCCGGCCGTACGCGAGGCGGTCGAGGCGATGGCGGTGATGCTCTCGATCGCGGCGCCGTTCACCGCCGAGCGGATGTGGCGGCGACTGGGGCACGAGCCGAGCGTGGCCACCGCACGCTGGCCGGTGGCCGACCCGGCGCTGACGGCGGTGGACCGGGTGGAGTGCGTGGTACAGGTGTCCGGCCGACGGCGCGCCGTGCTGTCGGTGCCCCCGGACATCGGCGAGGCCGAGCTGACCGAGCTGGCGCTGGCCGACCCCACGGTACGGGCCGCTCTGGGCGACCGGGAGCCGGCGCGGGTGATCGCCAGACCACCGCGCATCGTCAATATCGTCCCGCCGGACCACCCCTGACCGCCCGCCCCAACCCCTTCTGTGCAGCGACACGCCGATTGACATGGCGTGTCGCTGCACAGTTCGAGGTGGTGGTCCGTTCTGTGCAGCGGCGCGCCGAGTGGCTCGGCGTGTCGCTGCACAGTTGGGGGGCGGTGGCCGGTTCTGTGCGGCGCCAGGTCGGGGGTGTGGTCGGCGGGGGTGGCGCGGGTGTCATGATGCGGCGGTGACGTCACCCCTGGATATCAGCCCCCGCAGCGACGACGACCTGCCCGCGTCCGTCGAGGCACTCCACCGGGTCCACCTGAAGGACGGTTACCCGATGGTGTGGCCCGCCGACCCCGCCGGCTGGCTGTCACCCGACGACACGGTGGCGGCCTGGGTCGCCCGGCAGGGCGCCGACCTCGTCGGCCACGTGCTGCTCCGGCGCGCGGAGGACCCGCGGGTGGCCGAGCAACTGGCAACGCTGACCGGGTTGCCGCCGGAGCGGATCGGATCGTTGGCCCGGCTGTTCGTGGCGCCCGAGGCGCGTCGGCTCGGCGTGGCGGCGGCGCTGCTGCGCCATGTCGCCACGGAGGCCGACGCCCGGGGCATGCGCGCCATGTTGGACGTCGTGGACGACTACTCCACCGGCGCCATCGCGCTGTACGAGAGGCAGGGCTGGCTGCACGTCGGCAGTGGCACCGCCACCTGGACCGCACCCGACGGCAGCCACCCCGGCCTGCGGTACTACCTGAGCCCGGCCGGCAGCTGAACCGCGGGCGCGTCGCCGGCCACGACGAGGACCCGGCCGCGCCCACCCGGAGCAACCAGGTCCGGCGCGTTCGTGGTCCGGATTTTCGCTTCCCGCGGCGCGGAGCGGCGTTCTATCATCGGCCCGCAGTCGCAGGGCGCGGCGGTTCCGACCGGGAAGGAGGCGCGATGTTCACCCACTCGACGGCGTCTCCTGGTGGCCGGGCCTGACCGGACCGGGACGCGCCTCGCACGCAGAGGACGACCATGGTTTCCGCGACACCGGCGCCCGACGGCGCCAACCAGCCCCACGGTGCCAACTCGCCCGACGGCGCCAGCCAGCCCGACGGTCACATCATCGCCACCCGCACGGACACGCCGACGGCGTGGGACGAGCGGACGATGCTCACCACCTTTCTCGACTACACCCGGGCCACGGTGCACGCCAAGTGCGTCGGGTTGTCCGACGCCGACGCGCGTCGGGCACCACTGCCGGGTTCGCCGCTGACCACGATCTCCAGCCTGGTCAGCCACCTGCGCTGGGTGGAGTACTCGTGGCTCGAGATCGATTTCCTCGGCGGCGAGGACCATGCCCCATGGACCGACGAGGACCCGGACCGCGAGATGCGCATCGCGCTGGACATCCCGCTCCGCCAGCTCCTCGACGAGTACGCGGCCCAGTGCGCCCGCTACCGCGACCTGGTGGCTTCCCACGATCTTGACACCCTGGCGAAGCGGCCATTCGGCAGCGGGAAGTACCCCACGCTCCGGTGGATCCTGTTCCACCTGGTCGAGGAGACCGCACGGCACAACGGGCACATCGATCTGCTCCGCGAAATGGCCGACGGCACGACCGGCGACTGATCCCGGTGTCCTCGCGGGCCCCGGCCCGCGAGGACACCCGGCACCACGGCGCGACCATCCCCACGCCCACCGGTGCCCGGTGCCCGGAGCCGGAGCCGGAACCCGGAGGGCGTCGGGCGGGAGAAAACCGGTCGCGCACCGACCGCTCCGGCACGTACCATCCGCGCGACATGTGACGAGAAGAAGGGAACTCCCATGCGGCAGTCGTCTGTGTACCTACGCCACGAGGTCCAGACGATCGGGAGAGCCCTGCCATATGGCCGTAGTGAACATCGGGATCGTTGCGCATGTCGACGCCGGTAAGACCAGCCTGACCGAACGGATCCTGTTCGAGACAGGCGTCACCGACACGCTCGGCAGCGTCGACGCGGGAAGTACGCACACCGACGCGCTCGAGCTGGAACGCGAACGCGGCATCACCATCGAGTCGGCCGTGGTGTCGTTCCGGCTCGGTGACATGAAGGTCAACCTCATCGACACGCCCGGCCACAGCGACTTCATCGCCGAGGTGGAACGGGCACTCGGCGTGCTCGACGGCGCCGTACTCGTCGTGTCCGCAGTGGAGGGTGTGCAGCCGCAGACCCGCCGGCTGATGCGGACGCTGAACCGGCTGCGTACCCCGACGGTGCTGTTCGTCAACAAGGTGGACCGGGCCGGGGCGCGGTGCGCCGAGCTGCCCGACGAGATCGCCGGGCGACTCAGCCCGCACATCGCGGTGCTCTCGACGGTCGCGGCGGCCGGGACCCGGCACGCCGGCGTGACACCGCGGGCGCTGACCGACCCGCGACTCGCCGGACCGCTGGCCGAGCTGCTCGCCGACCACGACGACCGGTTCCTCACCGAGTACCTGCGGGACGGCTGGCGGCCCGACGCCGCCCGGCTCGCCGCGCAGCTGCGTGCGGCCACCGGCCGGGGCACCGTACATCCGGTGTACTTCGGGTCGGCGGTGACCGGTGCCGGGGTGCCGGACCTGCTCGCCGGGATCGCCACGTACCTGCCGCCGGCCCCGGAGGCCGACACCGGCCCGCTCTCCGGCACCGTGTTCAAGGTGCAGCGCGGCGCGGGCGGACAGAAGCTCGCGCACGTCCGGCTGCGTACGGGTCGGCTGCGGGTACGCGGCCGGGTGCCGGTGTTCCGCCGGGACGCGGCCGGCCGGCTGGCGGAACACGACGGCCGGGTCACCGCCGTGGAGGTCTTCGCCGACGGGTCGATCGTGCCGGCGGCGTCGGCCGGTGCCGGCGAGATCGTCCGGGTGACGGGGCTGCACGACGTGCGCATCTCCGACCAGCTCGGCTCACCGCCGGCCGAGGGGCCGCGCTCGTACTTCGCGCCGCCGGGACTGGAGAGCGTGGTGACCCCGCTCGACCCGCGGGACGGTCCGCGCCTGTACGCGGCGCTGCGGGAACTCGCCGACCGGGACCCGATGATCGGCATCCGGTCCGGCGGACGGGACCGGGAGGTGTCCGTCCGGCTCTTCGGCGAGGTGCAGAAGGAGGTCATCGCGGCGACGCTGGTCCGCGAGTTCGGCGTCGCGGCGGCGTTCGGCCCGACCCGCACGACGTACCTGGAACGCCCGGTCGGCGCCGGTGCGGCGGTCGAGTACATCGACCCGCCGGACAACCCGTTCTTCGCCACCGTCGGACTGCGGGTCGAGCCCGGCCCACGGTCGGGCGGCGTCGAGTACCGGCTGGCGGTCGAACTCGGCGGGCTGCCGCTGTCCTTCCACAAGGCGATCGAGGAGACCGTGCGGGACACCCTGCACGAGGGCCTGTCCGGCTGGGAGGTCACCGACTGCCTGGTGACGTTGACCCACAGCGGATACGCCGCGCCGCTGTCCACCGCGAGCGACTTCCGCCGGCTCACCCCGCTGGTACTGATGGCCGCGCTGCGCGAGGCCGGCACGAGGGTGTACGAGCCGACCCGCCGGTTCACCCTCGACGTGCCGCCGCCGTGCGTCGGCGACGTCATCGCCGGCCTGGCCCAGGCACGCGCCGTGCCGCACGGCGTGGACACCGCCGAGGGCTCCAGCCGGGTGTTCGGCGTCATCCCGGTGGGCGCCGTGTACGAGTTCGAGCGGCGGCTGCCCAGGCTCAGCCGCGGCGAGGGCGACCTGGCTCTGAGTCCCGGTGCCGACGAGCCGGTCACCGGGGCGCCGCCGCGGCGGGACCGTACCGACCACAATCCGCTCGACCGCGCCGAGTACCTGCGCGGCCT
>JBAUUM010000130.1:0-4624 GCA_049582705.1 Actinocatenispora sp. | reverse complement strand
GGCCGGAGGGTGGGTCAGTTGCCGCCGCTCTGCATCTTCTGCTGGGCGTCGGTCAACGACTTCCGCACATCGGCGAGGGTGACCGTCTTCCCGGTGGCGGCCTGGGCCATCAGGTCCTTCATCGCGTTGCCCACGGTGGTCTCGAACTGACTCTCGTTCGGGATCATCGGCATCGGCGCGGCGGTCTTGGCCAGCACGTCCACGAAGACCTTGTTCTGCGGCGTCTGGAACACCGGGTCGCTCGACGCCTCCTGGGTGACCGGGAGGGCACCGAACTTCTTGTTCAGCGTGACCTGCTCCTGCTTGCTGGTCATGAACTTGATGAACTTCAGCGCACCGGACTCGTTCTTGTCCTTGAACGCGGCGATGTTGATGCCGGCGACGTGGCTGTTGACGGCCTTGCCGCCCGGCGGCAGCGGGGACAGCATCGGGATCGGCGCCACCCCGTAGTCGTCGGTGGTCATGCCCCCGGCCTCGATGCCCGCCGCGGTGTTGTTCTGGCCCATGATCATCGCGGCCTTGCCGGAGGTGAAGTCGCCGATCGCGTCGGTGGTGGTGGCGTGCTCGGCGGAGGCCGGCGTGGCGACCTTGTCGCTGGACAGCAGGTCGACGTACTGCTTGACGCCCTTGATGTTGGCGTCGGTGTTGAACGTGGCCTTGTCCTGCTTGTCGAAGTACTCGCCGCCCTGCTGCTTGCCGAACATGAAGGCGAAGTGCGCGTTCTCCGTGTAGCTGGCGCCGGCGAGGGTCACGCCGTACTTGCCCTTGCCGGTCAGCTTCTTGGAGTCGGCGACCATCTCGGTCCAGGTCTTCGGCGGGGTCTTGATGCCGGCTGCGGCGAACTGCTTCTTGTTGTAGAACAGCCCGTACGACAGGCCGTACAGCGGGACGGAGGTCGGGGTCTTCCCCTTCGCGCCGGTCGAACTCATGCTCGTGGCGAGGAACTTGTCCTCACCGCCGAGCTTGTCCATGTTCGTCTTGTCGAAGTCCACGAACGCGCCGGTCGCCTGCAGCGACGCCGACCAGGTGTTGCCGATGTTGACCACGTCGGGGCCCTGCCCGGAGGTGGTGGCCGACAGGATCCGGTTGAGCAGGTCGTTCCAGCCGATCACCTGCAGGTTGACCTTGATGCCGGTCTGCTTGGTGAACTTGGCCAGTTCCGGGCGGAGCACGTCCTTGTCGTTCTGGATGCTGGTGCCCTGGTTGCTCGCCCAGTAGGTGAGGGTCTTCGAGTCCGAGCCGTTGTCCGACGAACAGGCCGCCAGCCCGCCCGTCCCGGCGACCAGGACCGCAGACAGGACGACGGTCCCGAGTATCCGCTTCTGCACGATCGACTCCTTCGCCGCCGCGCGGGGTACGCGGCTTCCGTAAGCCGCACGCCGTGTGCCGGCCCACGTGGGCCGACCTGACGTGAACCGGTTCAGGTGGAGCCGATCCTAGACGAAGGTCACCGAAATCTGAACCGGTTCACCTGGACGATACATCGGCCTGCCGCAAAGTACCCGTAACGGCACCGAAGGTTGCCATATCGGACCTTCTACCCCACGGTGCTGGTGCGGATCTCGAGGCGCCGGGGCGTCAACCACCGGTCCTGCGCCACGCCCGTCCCGATGCGCTCCAGCAGCAGCTCCGTCGCGGCCCCTGCCTCGGCCGCCACGTCGTGGCTGAACGCGGTCACCGCCGGCCGGACCAGCTCACACAGCGGCGAGTCGTCCCAGGCCAGCACGGCGACCTCGGACGGCACCTTGACACCGTCGTTGACCAGGTCGGAGACCGAGGCCACCGCCATCACGTCATTGTCGTAGATGATCGCCGACGGCGGGTTCGGCGCGGCCAGCAGCGAGCGCGTCGCGGCCAGCCCGGCGCGCGCCGTGTAGTCGGCCTCCACCTGCACCTGCTCGGCGCCCAGCAGGGTGCGGCACGCCTCGTCGAAGTACCCGCCGCGCAGCGCCGCGTGCTCCAGCCCGCGCGGCCCGGATACCCGGGCGATCCGGCGGTGTCCCAGCTCGACCAGGTGGTCCACGGCCCGCATCATCGCGTCGTGGTCGTTCACCCGGGTGCTCGGAACCCCCTCGTACTCCCGCTGCGCGCCCAGCACCACGAACGGCGCGGCCAGCTCCTGCAGCAGCCCGGGCCGGGGGTCGTCGGTGCGCATGTCCAGCAGCAGCACGCCGTCGACCCGGCGACCCACCCACCACCGCCGGTACGTGTCCAGCTCGGTGGTGGCGTCCCGCACCGTGGTCAACAGCAGTGCGGTGCCCCGGCCGGCGAGGACGTCCTCGATGCCGGCCACCACCCGCATGAAGTACGGCTCGGTGGCCAGCAGCTCCGGCTCGCGGAAGGCGACCAGGCCGATCGCGTCGGCCCGGTCCGACGACAGCGCGCGGGCGGCGCTGCTCGGCACCCAGCCCATCTCCTCGGCGATCGCCAGGATCCGCACCCGGGTGCTGGCCGACACCCCGGGCCGACCGTTCAGCGCGTACGACACGGCGCCCTTGGACACGCCCGCCGCGCGCGCGATATCCAGAATTGTTGGCCGCCGCTTCATCCGCGCCGCCTTCCGAAAGGGCCCACAAGCACCGCACTGAACCGGTCAAGCATAAGCCTTCGGGAATGGGCCGGGATCGGAGTCACCCGACCTCGGGACGATTCCCGCGGGAACCCCGCCCCGTTCACCCGGACCCGGACGGCGGCCCGGTCCCGGCACCGTTCGGTAGATTCGGCGCGTTCGAGCCGCTTTGCCCGGCGGGACGACGCTCGCGCCGGCATCCGCGTGCCGTACCGACCGGGCACCGACGCGAGGATGCGATGACTGTGGACGACCGGCCCGCGACGCACTGCGCCGGCGAGCGCGCCACCGACCGCCCGCCCCGGTACGTGGTGAAGCTCGGCAGCGCGTGCCTGCGACACGGGTCGGTCTTCGCGGAGGTTGCCGCGCTGGTCACCGGCGGCGCCCGGGTACTGCTGGTGGCGGGCGGCGCGGAGGGCGTCCGGGAGCACTACACCCGGATCGGCCGTACGGTCCGGACCGTACGACTGCGCAACGGCGACACCGTCCGCTACGTGCCGCCGGACGAGGTGCCGCACCTGGTCGACGCGTACACGTCCGTGACGCTGCCGCGGGTGCGGCGGGCGCTGGCCGGGCACGGCCTCACCGTGCACGCCGCGACGGCCTGCACCGACCGGCTGGTCGAGGCGGCACCCATGGGTCCGCTGCGGGTCGTCGAGGAGGGGCGGCAGCGCATCGTGCGCGACCACCGGGCCGGCACGGTGGTCGCCGTCGACGGCGCGCGGCTCGACGCGTTGCTGGACGACCACGACGTGGTCTGTCTGTGCCCACCGGTCGCCGCCACGGACGACGGCACACCGCTGAACGTCGACGCCGACGTACTCGCCGCCCACCTCGCGCTGGCCGTGGCCGCCGACCATCTCCGGCTGGTCACCGGCACCGCCGGGGTGCTCGCCGACCCGGAACGCCCGGACAGCACCGTGCCGGACCTGCGAATCGGCGAGGGGATGGGGTACGCGAGGGGTCGGATGCGGCAGAAGGTGCGGGCCGCCGAACTGGCCGTGACCGGCGTCGCCGACGTGGTCGTCACCGGCCCGCACACGCTCGCCATCGCGGGCGGTACCCGCTTCCGGCCGGCGCCGCCCGCGGAGTGACGCTCAGGCCGCGGCCACGACCCGGAAGCCGGTGTTGCCGCTGGACGACTCCGGAGTGTTGCTGCTGCGGGCGCCGACCCGGTAGCGGTTGCAGTACGAGTCGTGGCAGAGGTACGACCCGCCCTTCATGACCCTGGCCCCGCCGGTCGCCGGGCCGGTCGGGTCGGTCAGCGGCCGGGACAGGTGGTCGGCGCCGAACCAGTCCGCGCACCACTCCCACACGTTGCCGGCGACGTTGTACAGCCCGTACGCGTTGGGCCGGAACGTCTTGACCGGCGCGGTGCCGAGGAAGCCGTCCTCCTCGCTGTTGTGCGTGGGAAACCGCCCCTGCCACACGTTGCAGCGGTGCTGGCCGCGCGGGGTCAGCTCGTCCCCCCACGGGAAGCGGGCCTGGTCCAGCCCGCCGCGCGCGGCGTACTCCCACTCGGCCTCGGTGGGCAGCCGGACGCCGGCCCAGCCCGTGTACGCGAGCGCGTCGTTGTGTGTCACGTGCACGACCGGGTGGTTCTGCCGGTCGGTGATCGCCGAGCCGGGACCCTCCGGCGCGCGCCAGTGCGCGCCGGAGATGGCCAGCCACCACGGCACCTCGACCGGGGCGGGCGGCGCGGTGCGCCGCAGCGCGCCGGGCACCAGCAGGTGGAACACGTACGACCAGCCGAAGGTCTCCGCCTCGGTCCGGTACCCGGTGTCCTTCACGAACGCGGCGAACTGCGCATTGGTCACGGCGGTCGCCGAGATCCGGTACGGGCTGAGCGTCACCTCCCGGACCGGGCCCTCCGCGTCGTCCGGGAAGCCGTCGGGATCGTCGCTGCCCATCCGGAACGTGCCGCCGGGCATCCGCAGCAGCCCGCCGTACCGCGGCCGGGTCGGAGCCGAGGTTGCGCCGGGCGGCGTTGCGTCGGGCCGGGCAGTGCCGGGGCGGGTTGCGCCGGGCTGGGCAGTGCCGGGCGCGGTGACGCCG
>JBAUUM010000129.1:0-13429 GCA_049582705.1 Actinocatenispora sp. | reverse complement strand
GTCCTGGACCCCGCGCGCCGGACCCGCACGGGCCGGACCCCCACGCGCCGGAGTTCCGCGCGGCGAACCTCCCCCTGCCGGAGGCCCGCGTGACGCCCCTCTCCACACCACCGCACCCAGTGCCCCTCACTGCTCACCGCGATGCTCTACGGGAGGCCGCCTGATGACCACGATGTTGCCGGAGAGTCTTGGCGTGGTACGCGAACTGGTCGAGCCCGGCCTGCGCGACGCCATCGACCGGCTCGACCCGCACAACCGGCTGGTGACCGGCTACCACCTCGGCCTGTGGGAGGCGGACGGTACGCCCACCACCGGTGGCGGCAAGGGAATGCGGGCCGCGTTCACGCTGCTGTCGGCCCGGGCCGCCGGTGCGACCGCGTCGCGGGGCGCACCGGCCGCGGTCGCGGTCGAGCTGGTGCACAACTACTCGCTCCTGCACGACGACGTGATGGACCACGACGCGGAACGGCGGCACAAGCCCACCGCCTGGACCGTGTACGGCGAGTCCGACGCGATCCTGGCCGGTGACGCGCTGCTCGGCCTGGCGTTCGAGGTACTGGCCGACTCGGGCGAGGCGACCGCGCCGTGGGCGCTGCGCACGGTGGCGGTGACGGTGCGCCAGCTCGTCACCGGCCAGACCGCCGACCTGGGCTTCGAACGCCGCGACGACGTCGTACTGGACGAGAGCCTGGCCATGGTGCGGGGCAAGACGGCGGCGCTGTTCGCCTGTGCCTGCTCGGTGGGCGCCATGCTCTGCGACGCGCCGAGCGATCTGACGCTGCGGCTGGCCCGCTACGGCGAACACCTGGGCGTGGCGTTCCAGCTGGTCGACGACCTGCTCGGCATCTGGGGCAGTCCGGAGGTGACCGGCAAGCCGGTGCTGCACGACCTGCAGTCCCGGAAGAAGTCGATGCCGGTGGTGTACGCGCTGAACTCCGGGGTCACCGCGGCGGACCGGCTGCGGGACCTGTACTTCGCGCCCGGCGAACTGGACGGTGACCGGCTGACCCTGGCCGCGGCGCTGATCGAGGAGGCCGGCGGTCGGGAGTGGACCGAGCGGGAGGCGCAGCGCCAGCTCGACCTGGCGCTCGGCCAGCTCGACGAGATCGACCGGCTCGCGGCCGACACCGCCGGCCTCCGGCCGCTTCCCCCGGACGTCCGCACCGAACTGGTGGACCTCGCCCACTTCGTCACGAGGAGGGACCGGTGACGCTGCAGACCGAGTCCGCCCTCGGCAGGGCCGAGGCGGCGCTCGACCGTGCCGTCGGGTGGTTACGCGACCACCAGACCGCGGCGGGCTGGTGGAAGGGCAACATGGAGACGAACGTGACGATGGACGCCGAGGACCTGCTGATGCGGCAGTTCCTCGGCATCCGTACCGCGGAGGAGAGCGCGGCGGCGGCCCGCTGGATCCGGTCGAAGCAGCGGCCCGACGGCACCTGGGCGAACTTCCACGAGGGCCCGCCGGACCTGTCCACCACGGTGGAGGCGTACGTCGCGCTGAAGCTGGCCGGCGACGACCCGGACGCCCCGCACCTCGCCGCCGCCCGCCGGTACGTGCTGGCGCACGGTGGGGTGGAGTCCACCCGGGTGTTCACCCGGATCTGGCTGGCGCTGTTCGGTGAGTGGCCGTGGCGGCTGCTGCCGGTCATCCCGCCGGAGATCGTGTTCCTGCCGCCGACGGCACCGCTGTCGCTGTACAGCTTCGGCTGCTGGGCCCGGCAGACCGTGGTGCCGATCTCGGTACTGCGGGCGCTGCGCCCCGTGCGTGACCTGGGCGTGTCCGTGTCGGAGCTGCGGGCCGGCACGCCCCGCCCGGCGCCGCCGGGACCGCTGTCGGTACCGGGACTGTTCCACCTGATCGACCGGCACGTGCTGGTCGACTACGAGAAGCGTCCGCTGCGTCCGCTGCGCCGGCTGGCGCTGGCCCGCTGCGCCGAGTGGATGATCGCGCGGCAGGAGGCCGACGGTGGCTGGGGAGGCATCCAGCCGCCGTGGGCGTACGGGCTGATGGCGCTGGACGCGCTCGGGTACCCGCTGACCCATCCGGTGCAGCGGGCCGGCCTCGCCGGCCTGACGGGGTTCATGGTGCACGAGGACTCCCCGGAGGGCCCGGTGCGCTGGATGGAGGCGTGCCAGTCGCCGGTGTGGGACACCTGCCTGGCGGTCACGGCGCTGGCCGACGCCGGGGTGGCGGCGGACGACGGGGCGTTGGTGAACGCGGCCCGCTGGATGGTCGGCAAGGAGATCCGGGTGGCTGGCGACTGGTCGGTGCGGCGCCCGCACCTGACCCCGGGCGGCTGGGCGTTCGAGTTCTTCAACGACGGCTACCCCGACACCGACGACACCGCCGAGGTCGTGCTGGCGCTGCGGCGGGTACGCGACGGTGGTCCGGACGGCGCCGAGTGCGCGTCGGCGATCGACCGCGCGGTGACCTGGCTGCGCGGCATGCAGTCCGCGGCCGGCGGCTGGGGCGCCTTCGACGCGGACAACACCAGCTCGATCCCGGCGAAGATCCCGTTCGCGGACTTCGGCGCGATGACCGACCCACCGTCGGCGGACGTCACCGCGCACGTGGTGGAGTGCCTGTGCGCGGAGGGCCTGCGGGACTCGCCGGAGGTACGGCGGGGCGTGGAGTGGATGCTGGCGGCGCAGGAGACGGACGGCTCCTGGTACGGCCGGTGGGGCGCCAACCACGTGTACGGCACCGGTGCGGTGGTGCCGGCCCTGGTCGGGGCGGGCCTGCCGGTCGACGATCCGCGGATCGTACGGGCGCTGCGCTGGCTGTCCGCGCACCAGAACCCGGACGGCGGGTGGGGTGAGGACCTGCGCTCGTACGCCGATCCGGAGTGGAGAGGTCGCGGCACGTCGACCGCCTCGCAGACCGCGTGGGCGCTGCTGGCCTGGCACGCCGCCGACCAGTCGACCAGCAGCGAGGCCCGTCGCGGGGTCACGTTCCTGACCGACACGCAGAACCCGGACGGCTCGTGGAACGAGGACTACCACACCGGTACCGGCTTCCCGGGCGACTTCTACCTCAACTACCACCTGTACCGGATGGTCTTTCCGGTCAGCGCGCTCGGCCGGATCCTCGGCCGGGCAGAGCACCCGGTGCGGTGATGACGATGCCCGTACTGCTGGCCCCGATGCGCGCCGAGGCGCGCGGTCTGCGGCTCGGCTCGGCCGGCCGGGTGCTGGTGCTGCACACCGGCACCGGACCGGTACGCGCCCGGCGCGCGGTGACCCGGCTGGGGCACCACCGGGCGACCGTGGTGGGCGTGGGCGGCGGCCTGCGGCCCGAGCTCGCCACTGGTCACGTGGTGGTGGCGACCGAGCTGCGGACCACCGACCCGCTGGACCCGGTGGTGCCGCTGCCCGCCGCGGCCGGGCTGGCCGCGACGCTCCGGCTCACCGGCCTGACCGTGCACACCGGACCGGTGGTGAGTGTCCGCCGGATCGTCACCGGCCGGGCCCGCGACGCCCTGGCCGGCACCGGCGCCCTGCTGGTCGACACCGAGTCGTACTGGCTGCTGGGTGGCGGCCCGGTACGGCCGGTCGGCTGTGTCCGGGTGGTGGCCGACACGGTGCCCGACCCGGTGCTGCACCCGGCGACGCTGCGCCGGCTGCGTACCGCCCTGGCCCGGCTGCCCGGCATCGGCTCGGTACTGGCCGACTGGGTGGCGGAGGACTGGGTAGCCGACGAGCGGGTGGTCGCCCGCGCGAGGCACGCGATCCGTCGAAGTTCGATCGTCCGCGGAGTGAAGGAGGTGCGTTGAGATGGCAGTTCCGGTACGTCAGGCAGTGAAGATCGGCATGTACGTGATGCGCAACAAGCTCGCCGGGCGTTCTAAGTTTCCGCTGGTGGTGGAGCTGGAGCCGTTGTTCGCCTGCAACCTGGCGTGCGCCGGCTGCGGCAAGATCCAGCAGCCGCACGACGTACTGAAGCGCCGGATGCCGGTCGAGCAGGCCGTCGCCGCGGTGGAGGAGTGCGGCGCGCCGGCCGTCTCGATCGCCGGCGGCGAACCGCTGATGCACCCGCAGATCGACGTGATGGTCGCGGAGCTGGTGCGGCGCAAGAAGTTCGTGATCCTGTGCACCAACGCGGTACTGCTGCGCAAGCGCCTGGACCGGTTCGACTTCCGGCCCTCGCCGTACTTCCAGTTCGCCGTGCACATCGACGGGCTGCGCGAGCGGCACGACGAGTCGGTCTGTCAGGAGGGCGTGTTCGACGAGGCCGTGGAGGCGGTGCGGGAACTCAAGAGCCGGGGCTTCCGGGTCACCACCAACTCGACGTTCTTCAACACCGACACACCGCAGAACATCATCAACGTACTGAACTACCTCAACGACGACCTCCAGGTCGACGAGATGATGATCTCGCCGGCGTACGCGTACGAGAAGGCACCGGACCAGGACCACTTCCTGGGCGTGACGGAGACGCGGGAACTGTTCCGCAAGGCGTTCGCGAACGGCAACCGGAAGCGCTGGCGGCTGTCGCACTCGCCGCTGTTCCTGGACTTCCTGGAGGGCAAGGCGGACTTCGCCTGCACCGCCTGGGGCATCCCGTCGTACTCGCTGCTGGGTTGGCAGAAGCCCTGCTACCTGATGGCCGACGGGTACGCGAAGACGTACCGGGAGCTGATCGAGACGACCGACTGGGAACGGTACGGCCGGGGTCGCGACGAGCGCTGCAACAACTGCATGGCGCACTGCGGGTACGAGCCGAGCGCGGTGCTGGCGACGGTGGGTTCGCTGCGGGAGTCACTGCGTGCGATGCGGGAGAGCTGATCCAGCAAGCATGAGGTAACGAACCAGTAACTCCGACATTTGAAACTAGTCGGCATGAGAGCCACGAATCGACAGCCGGTTTGCCCCGTTGTACGGTGACCTGGCACACGGTGTCGCGGAGCGTTCGGCTTCCGGCCCGGACGCTCCGGACCGGAAGCCGCCATGCCACAACGGAACCCGGCATCACGTGTTGGGCGGAAACGGCGACGGTCGACCGGTGCCGACATTAGGGTCTGGTCACAGGCTGTCGTAACCCGCCGGGACGCGTCACTGGCGGCTGTCCCGGTACACGCGAGACATCGATCGCGCGGGCTCGGGGCTTGCTCGAACCCGCCATGCCGGAAGGAGAGCGGTTCGTGCGGCCACACCACCGTCGGGGCCGGCCGGGACACCGGCGGACCTCGTTGGCGGTCGGCGCTACGGCCATCATGGCCGGAACGCTCGTCACCGCCTGCGGTTCCGGCTCGACCGGCACCCCGACCATCAACCTGTACAACGCACCGCAGGAAAACATGACCGCCATCGTGCAGCGGTGCAACCAGCAGGCCGATGGCCGATACCGGATCAAGCTGAACACCCTGCCACGCGACGCCGACCCACAGCGCCAGCAGCTGGTACGGCGGCTCGCCGCCGGGGACAGCGGACTGGACGTGCTCGGCCTCGACGTCACCTGGACCGCGGAACTCGCCGAGGCCGGCTGGATCCGGCCATGGACCGGGCAGAACCGCGAGCAGGCCGAACAGGGCACCCTCGCCGCGCCACTCAAGACCGCCATGTGGCAGAACAAGCTGTACGCGGCGCCCTACAACACCAATGTGCAACTGCTCTGGTACCGCTCGGACCTGATGCCCGACCCGCCGTCCACCTGGCACGGGCTGTCCACCGCCGCCGCCAAGCTGGCCGCCGAGAAGAAGGCGCACTACGTCGAGGTGCAGGGCGCGCAGTACGAGGGTCTGGTGGTCTGGTTCAACAGCGTGGTCGCCTCGGCCGGCGGCACCATCCTCGACGACGGCGGCACCAAGGTCTCGCTCGGCAAACCGGCCGTGGAGGCGATGCGCACCATGCGTGACTTCGCCCGATCCAAGGCCGCCGACCCGTCGCTGACCAACACCCAGGAGGACCAGGCCCGACTCGCCGTGGAGGGCGGCCGGGCGGTGGCCGAGGTCAACTACCCGTTCGTGTACCCGGCGATGCAGGCGGACAAGCCGAAGCTGGCGAAGGTGTTCAAGTGGGCGCCGTACCCGGGCATCGACGGTCCCGGTCGCTCCCCGCTGGGCGGCGCGAACTTCGCGGTCAGCCGCTACTCCCAGCACCCGGAGCAGGCGTTCGACGCGGCGCTGTGCCTGCGCGACCCGACCAGCCAGAAGACCGCCGCCGTCAAGGACGGCCTGCCGCCGACGATCCGGTCCGTGTACGACGAGCCGGAGATGGCGAAGGCGTACCCGATGCGCGGCGCGATCCTCAAGGCGCTCCGGACGGCGGCGCCACGGCCGGTGACCCCGACGTACCAGAACGTCTCGACGGTCGTCTCGGCGAGCCTCTCGCCGCCGGCCTCGATCAACCCGACATCGACCGAACACGCGTTGCACCAGCAGATCGCTGACGCGTTGCAATCCAAGGGGGTGCTGCCGTGAGCTCCACTGAGGACAGCGAGCCGCGCGGCATGAGCGCGGAGGCCGACGACGCCGCGACGGCCGGGAAACCCGGCCGGACCGGCACGGGCACGGTCACCACCACCCGCTCCGGACGCAAGCCGCTCAGCGAGGGCAAGCGTTCCGAACGGAAGCTGGCCTGGGCGCTCTGCGCGCCGGCCGCGCTGGTCATGGTGATCGTGACGTTCTACCCGATCGTCTACTCCGTACTGCTCTCCCTGCAGCGCTACGACCTCCGGTTCCCGGACCAGAAGGCGTGGATCGGGGTCTCCAACTACGTGACCGTGCTGACCAACTCGTACTGGTGGCACGCCTTCACGATCACCATGATCGTCACCGTGATCAGCGTGGCCATCGAGTTCGTGCTCGGCATGCTGCTGGCACTGGTCATGCACCGCACCGTCATCGGCCGGGGCGGCGTGCGCACGCTCGCGCTCATCCCGTACGGCATCGTCACGGTGGCCGCCGCGTTCGGCTGGCAGTTCGCCTGGACGCCGTCGACCGGCTACCTGGCGGGGCTGCTGCCCGAGGGGTCGGCGCCGCTGACCCACCAGATCCCCGCGGTCGGCATCATCATCCTCGCCGAGGTGTGGAAGACCACGCCGTTCATGGCGTTGCTGCTGATGGCCGGGCTGGCGATCGTACCGGAGGAACTGCAGAAGGCCGCCGCCATCGACGGCGCCAGCGGCTGGCAGCGGTTCGTCCGGGTCACGCTGCCGCTGATGAAGCCGGCGATCCTGGTGGCGCTGCTGTTCCGGACCCTCGACGCGGTACGGATCTACGACAACATCTACATCCTCACCAACGGGGCGCAGGGCACCAGTTCGCTGTCCATCCTGACGTTCCACAACCTGATCGGCGGGTTGAACCTCGGCATCGGATCGGCGATGTCGGTACTGATGTTCGCCACCGTCGCGGTCATCGCGTTCATCTTCATCAAGCTCTTCGGCACCGCGGCGCCGGGCAGCGACAACGTCGGGAGGCGCTGACATGGCGGCCACCACGAGGCAGAAGAGCGGCTGGGCGGTCGCCAACGTGATCGTTGCGATCTACGCGCTCGTACCGGTGCTGTGGATCCTGTCGCTGTCGCTGAAGGACAAGAGCACGTTCACCGACGGGAACTTCATCCCGCGTCAGTGGACGTTCGACAACTTCGTCAACATCTTCAAGGTCGGCGGGTTCACCCGACCGCTGATCAACTCGATCGGCATCGCCATCATCGCCACGGTCATCTCGCTGATCCTGGGCACGTTCGCCGCGTACGCCATCGCCCGGCTGGAGTTCCCGGGCAAGCGGCTGATGCTCGGCGCCTCGCTGCTCATCGCGATGTTCCCGCAGGTGTCCCTGGTGACGCCGATGTTCCAGATCGAACGCTCGACGGGCCTGTTCGACACCTGGCCGGGCCTGATCCTGCCGTACATCACGTTCACGTTGCCGCTGACGATCTACACGCTCTCGGCGTTCCTCCGGGAGATCCCGTGGGAACTGGAGAAGGCGGCCAAGATGGACGGCGCCACGCCGTTCCAGGCGTTCCGTCAGGTGATCGTGCCGCTGGCCATGCCCGGCGTGGTCACCTCGGCGATCCTGGCGTTCATCCAGTGCTGGAACGACTTCGTCTTCGCCATCTCGCTGACGTCGTCGAACTCGGCGCGGACCGCGCCGGCCGCGATCTCGTTCTTCACCGGCGCCTCGCAGTTCGAGGACCCGACCGGATCGGTCGCCGCGGCCGCCATCGTCATCACTATTCCGATTGTCATCTTCGTCCTGATCTTCCAGCGGCGGATCGTCGCCGGGCTCACATCGGGCGCCGTGAAGGGATGAGTGTCCACAGTGTCTGAGATCGTCCTCGATGGAGTCACCAAGAGGTTCCCGGACGGCACCACCGCCGTCGAAGAGCTGAACCTGGAGATCGCCGACCAGGAGTTCGTGATCCTCGTCGGCCCGTCCGGATGCGGCAAGTCCACCACGCTCAACATGATCGCCGGGCTGGAGGACATCAGCGGCGGCGAGCTGCGCATCGACGGCAAGCGGGTCAACGAGGTCGCACCCCGGGACCGCGACATCGCCATGGTGTTCCAGTCGTACGCGCTGTACCCGCACATGACCGTGGGGGAGAACATCGGCTTCCCGCTGAAGCTCGCCAAGATGAGCAAGGCCGACATCAAGACCAAGGTCGACGAGGCCGCACAGATCCTCGACCTGACCTCGTACCTGGACCGCAAGCCGGGCGCGCTGTCCGGCGGGCAACGGCAGCGGGTGGCGATGGGTCGCGCCATCGTCCGCAACCCGAAGGCGTTCCTGATGGACGAGCCGCTGTCCAACCTGGACGCCAAGCTGCGCGTGCAGATGCGTACCTCGATCTCCCGGATCCAGAAGCGGCTCGGCACCACCACCGTGTACGTGACGCACGACCAGACCGAGGCAATGACCCTCGGCGACCGGATCGTCATCATGCGCGCGGGCGTGGTGCAGCAGGTCGGCTCGCCGCAGGACCTGTACGACCACCCGGTCAACCTGTTCGTGGCGGGCTTCATCGGGTCGCCCTCGATGAACTTCGTACCGGCCACGCTGACCGACAACTCGCTGGAGACGGTACTGGGCCGCATCCCGCTCACCGACCGGGTGCGGCGGTCGCTGGAGGCCCGCTCCGACGTACCGAAGGAGCTGGTCATCGGCCTGCGGCCGGAGGCGTTCGAGGACGACTCGCTGGTCGAACACCGCGGCGCCGGCGGCGCGACCTTCACCGGCACGGTGGACATCCTGGAGTCGATGGGCTCGGAGAAGTACGCGTACTTCAGCCTGGAGAACGCCCACGTGGACTCCGAGCACCTGGCCGAGATCGAACGCGACACCGGCGGCGAGGAGGTCGGCGCGGCCCAGATCGTGTGCCAGCTGGACGCGCGGTCGGGCGCCCGCGAGGGCCGCGACCTGGACGTCTGGTTCAATTCCGACGCCATCCAGGTGTTCGAGCCGAGCAGCGGCGAGAACCTCACCGCCAGCCACTGAGCGGTCGGGGGCGCCGCCGCGCGCTCCCGCACCGCGCACCACGCGCACCCCGCGCACCCCGCGCCACCCCGCGCTTTCTGTGCAGCGACACGCCGAGCCAATCGGCGTGTCGCTGCACGGAACGGAAGCGCGACTCATTCTGTGCAGCGACACGCCGGGCCAACCGGCGCGTCGCTGCACAGAACCGCAACGGCGGGGACGCGCGGTTGTGGCACAGAACCGAAATGCCACCCGTGCCGTGCAGTGACACGCCAACCCAGTCAGCGTGTCGCTGCACAGAACCGCGACGGCGTGAGCGCAGGCGGGTTGCGGCACGGACCGTGAGGCGGGGCGTGTCGCCGTACAGAACATAGGGTGGGTTCATGCGCGTGGCGATGCTGACCAACGAGTACCCACCGTCCATCTACGGCGGGGCCGGTGTGCACGTCGACTTCCTCGTCCGCGAGCTGCGCCGGCACCTCGACGTGGACGTGCACTGCTTCGGCGCCGACCGGGACGGGGCGCGGGCGTACCGGCCGGATCCGGCGCTGGCCGACGCGAACGCCGCGCTGCGCACGTTCGCCACGGACCTGCGGATGACCGCGGGCGTGGGCGAGGTCGCCGGCGGCGAACTGGACCTGGTCCACTCGCACACCTGGTACGCGAACCTGGCCGGCCACCTGACCGGGCTGCTGCACGGGGTGCCGCACGTGGTGACCGCGCACTCGCTGGAACCGTTGCGGCCGTGGAAGGCCGAGCAGTTGGGCGGCGGGTACGCGCTGTCCAGCTGGGCCGAGCGGACCGCGTACCTCGGCGCGGACGCCGTGATCGCGGTCAGCGCCGGGATGCGCGACGACGTGCTCGGCGCGTACCCGGAGGCCGACCCGGACCGGGTGCACGTCATCCACAACGGCATCGACACCGAGCTCTACCAGCCGCGGCCGGACGAGGCGCTGCTGCGCCGGTACGGCATCGACCCGGACCGTCCGTACGTGCTCTACGTCGGCCGCATCACCCGGCAGAAGGGCCTGCCGCACCTGCTCGGCGCGGCGATCGACCTGGTGCCGGAGGCGCAGCTGGTACTGGCCGCGTCGGCGCCGGACACCGACCAGATCGCCGCGGAGGTGGCCGCCGCCGTGGAGGAGATCGACGCGCACCGCGGCGGCGTGGTCTGGCTGGAGGAGATGCTGCCCCGCGAGGAGGTCATCACGCTGCTGACCCACGCGACCGCGTTCTGCTGCCCGTCGGTGTACGAGCCGCTGGGCATCGTGAACCTGGAGGCGATGGCGTGCGAGACGGCCGTGGTCGCCTCGGACGTGGGCGGCATCCCGGAGGTCGTCGAGGACGGCGCGACGGGGCTGCTGGTGCACTACGACGCGGAGCACGAGGAGCAGTTCGAGCAGGAGCTGGCCGAGACGCTGAACACGCTGCTGACCGCGCCGGAACGGGCCGCGGAGCTGGGGCGGGCCGGGCGGCAGCGGGCCGTCGCCGAGTTCGGCTGGGACGCTGTCGCGGGCCGCACCGCGGAGCTGTACGCGACCCTGCTGCGCTGAAGGCCGCCGCCCGGTAGCTCCCATTAGGCGGTCGGGATGCTCCACGAGGGCCGCGTGTTGACCAGCTCCGCGTCGTGCGTGGAGGTCCTGCGGTACGCGGCGCCGATGTCGGCCAGTTCCTCCGCGGACAGGACGTCCTCGATGCGTACGAAGCCGTCCGGTGCCCGGTCCGCCACGGTACGCAGGATGCGTTCGGGACCCATCTGCCGGTTGGCCAGCAGTACGGCGTTCGCCGGCTCGCGCCGTTCCGACTCGTACCGGGCCAGCCCGGTGACCGGGTCGGGCGCGGTGGCCAGGTGGTACGCGAGGACCCGCGCGTCGATGATCGCCTGCGAGCCGCCGTTGGAGCCGATCGGGTACATCGGGTGCGCGGCGTCGCCCAGCAGCGTCACCCGCCCGGTCCCCCACCAGGGCAGCGGGTCGCGGTCCACCATCGGGTACTCGAGGATCTGCGTGCTGCCCTTGATCAACGTGGGCACGTCCAGCCAGTCGAACGTCCAGTCGGCGAACCGGGGCAGTACGTCGTCGAGCCGGCCGCGCGCGTTCCAGTCGGCGGCGAGGTCGCCGTCCACCAGCCTGGACTCGGCCACCCAGTTCACCAGCACCAGCCCGTCGCGGACCGGCGAGACCGGGTACGCCACGAACTTCGAGTACGTGTTGCAGCCGGCCACGACCATCGTGCTGCCGGTCAGGAACGGCTCGCACAGCACGGTGCCCCGCCACATCCGGATGCCGTTGTCCAGGGGCGGCCCCTCGTGCGGGTGCAGCCGGGCCCGGACCGCGGAGTGCAGGCCGTCCGCGCCGATCAGCGCGGTCACGGAGCGGCGCACGAGCTGGCCGGTGTTCCGGTCCCGCAGCCGGACGGCCACCCCGCCGGGGATCGGCTGGTAGTCCTCGAACCCCAGACCGGGGGCGACCGCGTCGGTGCCCAGCCGGGTGAGCACCGCCTGCAGCAGCATCATCTGCAGCTCGCCGCGGTGCACCGCGTACTGGCCCCAGTGGTAGCCGGCCGCCACGCCGCGCGGCTCCGCCCAGATCAGGTTGCCGTGCCGGTCGTAGTGGATCGCCTGGTCGATGGAGACCCCGAGGGTGGCTAGCGCGTCGCCGAGACCCAGCTCGGACAGCTCCCGTACGGCCTGCGGCTGCAGGTTGATCCCGACGCCGAGCGGGGTGAGTTCGCGCGCCACGTCGACCACCCGGACCGGGACACCGGCAGCGTGCAGACTCAACGCCGCGGTCAACCCGCCGATGCCCGCCCCGACGATGAGTACCTCCGGGCATACGGGCTCGTGGCGTACGAAGCTGGCCATCGGGACTCCTGTCAAACCGGGTGTGGGTTCCTTATACCGGAGGCCCAACGGGTACCGAAGGTCCGGTATAGCACGAAACGGTCACATCACCACGGCGACGGGCGGCCGGTGCGGCGGGAGAATGTCGTACCCGCGGGCAATGCTGTGCCCCATGACCACGACCCTTCACCACACCACCAAGCTGCCGGCGGTGTCACCGTTCGACCTGCGGCAGAGCCTCCGGGCGCTCGACGGGTTCGCCCCGTGCGCGGGCGAACAGGTCGTCGCCGACGGCACCGTCCGCAAGGCGCTGGCGTTGCCCGGCACGGCGGACGGCCCGGCCGCCGGTGAGGCGGTCGTGGTGGAGGTGGGTCCGCGTGGCGACGGTCGGGCCGGGGTGTCGCTGGCGGTGTTCACCGACCGGCCGCTGACCGGGCCCGAGGTGCAGACGGTGGAGCGGTCGGTGTCCGACTGGCT
Organism: Actinocatenispora sp.; assembly: GCA_049582705.1. Lineage (GTDB taxonomy): Bacteria > Actinomycetota > Actinomycetes > Mycobacteriales > Micromonosporaceae > Actinocatenispora. The sequence continues at coordinate 685 of JBAUUM010000129.1, read as the reverse complement.
GGGCCTGGCCGACGACATGACCGGGTTCCTGGCGGTCGCCGCCGAGGACCGGGCGATCTCGCCGGTGCTGACCGAGCTGGCCGGCCTGCACCAGGTGCGGTTCTCCTCGCTGGCCGAGGGCGCCAGCTACTTCGTGCTCACCCAGCGCACCTCGCAGCGGGTGGCAGGGCTGCGCAAACGCCGGCTCGCCCAGGCGTACGGCCCGGGGCTGACCGTGGAGGGCGTGCGTTACGTCGCGTTCCCCGCGCTGTCCCGCCTCACCCGGCTGCACCCGGACGAGATCGGCCGCTACACCGCGAACCTCCGGCAGACCGAGTACCTGATCGGCCTGGTGCACGCGCTGACCGAGCTGGACCACGAGTGGCTGCACACCGGGCCGTACGACGAGGTGATGGCCGAGCTGCGCGGGGTCCGGGGCGTCGGCGAGTTCACCGCGTCGGCGATCATGCTGCGGGTGCTGGGCCGGCCCGACCGGCTGCCGCTGCACATGCCGCAGTTCGGCGAGGTCGCCGCCCGGCTCTACGGGCCGTCGACGTCGATCGATCAGGTGGCCGAGCGCTACGGGCGCTACCTCGGCTGGTGGGGTTACTACGCGAAGACCGCGCTGGCCATGCAGGGCGTGCGCACCACGCTGCGCACCAGCGCCGCCTGACCGGCCACCGACCCGAGCGGGCCGGTCCTGGCT
>JBAUUM010000128.1:0-3608 GCA_049582705.1 Actinocatenispora sp. | reverse complement strand
GCCGTCGCGCTGGGCCTCGGGCTGCCCGCCGCGTCGCCGACCCACCACGGCACGCACGAACGGAACGGCGCGCAGGCGGGCGCGTCCCGCAGTCCCGACGGCGACCAGCTCGTCGTGGAGACCGACGGCGGTTCCGGCGACGACCGGGGACACGGGCACGGCAGCAGTTCACCGTCGGCCAAGCCGTCCGCCTCGGCGAAGAAGGCACGGGGCGGCACGGCGCACCACCCGCAGCCGACGCATTCGACGGAGCCCGGCGGGAACAGTTCGCCGTCGGCAGAGCCGCCCTCGGAGCCGCCGCCGTCCACCTCGCCGACGTCCGAACCCTCCCCGACCGACGACGCGACGGACGCCGGCGTCGGTACGGACTGACGGCAGCGGACCGGCCCCCGTGCGGCGGGGCCGCGTTCGGGGCCACCTCGTTCGGGCCGCCGCGTTCGGGCCGCCGCGTTCGTGTTCCGGCCCGGTACGCCACGGTGGTCGACGTCGAGCGATCCGTCCCGTCGGCCAACCGTGACCGAACCCTTGCTCTGGGGTAGTACAACGATGTAGATTTCGAGCGCGGCCGCCCCGAATCCCCTGACCGTCGCCTCGAACCACCGCCCTCGGTGGTGCCCCCGCCCCGTCTCGTCGACACTGCACGCCCGGTCCCGCGCACGGACACCGGGCCTCCCGCGTCGGCGCCCCAGCGACCCTCCCCGAGCCGCCGACCAACGGCGCCTCCCCCACCCGTACGACGACGCCCCGCGAGACCTACCGCGGACGTCCCGACCACGCGGGTGGCCCCGTGGTGGCCACCCGTGCGCTCACCAGCCCAGGAGCACTCCGGCGGGACGGCCGGAACGGCACGGAGGTTCGCCCGGCGACGCCACGCCGGCGGCCCACCCCGGCCGGCCGACGGAACGGCTCCGATCCCCCAAGGAGTCCGTATGGACAAGATCAGTCGCCGGCGTTTCCTGGCGACCGGTGTCGGCGCGGCCGCGGGCATCGCGGTCGGTGCGACCCGGGCGAGCGCGGCGGCGCCGCCGGCGTTCCCGTCGACGCCGTTCGCGCTGGGCGTCGCGTCGGGTGACGCGTTGCCGACCTCGGTGGTGCTGTGGACCAGGTTGGCCCCGAAGCCGGACGTCGAGCACTACGGGATGGAGGGCCAGCCGGACACCATGCCGGTGCACTGGCGCATCGCCACGTCCACCGCGAACCTCGCCGCCGACTCGACCAGCGTCGACCACGGTGACTTCGCCTCGGTCAGCGACGACGTGCACTCGGTGCACGCGATCGCCGACGGGCTGAGCCCCGGTACGGCCTACGTCTACCAGTTCTTCTACACCGAACCGGGTTCCGGGAAGAAGTGGTCCAGCACGGTCGGGCACACGCACACCACCCCGGCGGCCGGCAGCACGACGCCGGTGCGCTTCGCGGTGGTCAGCTGCCAGACCATGGGCAACGTCGCCACCCCGAAGTACTTCAACGGCTACGGCTACATGTCCGACAACGCCGCCGCCCTGGACATCGACTTCGTCGTGCAGATCGGCGACTACGTGTACGCCGACCAGACCATCAGTACTGGCGGGGCCTGCCAGACACTGCCCGACTACCGGATCCGGTACGGCTCCTGCCGGCTGCGGTCCAGCGCGCAGCGCATCCACGCGAGTACCCCGTTCTACTCCTCACCCGACGACCACGAGTGGTGGAACGACGTGCACGGCGCCACGCCGACCGCGGGCGGGCACAGCCTGGAGCAGTTCAACTGGGCGATCCGCGCGTACTGGGAGCACATGCCGCTGCGCTACCGGCCCACCGGGCCGGACGCCGCCGGCCGCCGCTGGGCCCGGTTCAGCCGCACCATCCAGTGGGGCTCGGTACTGGACCTGTTCCTGCTCGACACCCGTCAGTACCGCACCGCGCCGGGCACGACGAGTTCCGCCACCATTCTGGGCGGCACGGAGCGGCAGGCCCTGCCGGCCGCGATCGCGGGCTCCACCGGTACCTGGACGGCGCTCGCCTCGCAGGTCCCGTTGGCCGCCGTGAACTCCAGTACGGACAAGTGGGTCGGCTACCCGTACGACCGGGGGCTGGTCACCACCGCGCTGGCCACCGCGCGCGCCAACGGCACCACGCCCAACGCGGTGGTGGTCAGCGGCGACATCCACTGGGGCCTGGTCGCGAAGATCAACAAGCAGGGCACCAGCACGTTCATCGGCACCGAGTTCGTCGGGCCGCCCATGTCCAGCACCGCGTCGTCGACGTACACGCCGAACGCCACGATCCAGCACGCCTTCGGCCTCAACGGCGCTCCCGAGCAGGGATTCATGCTCTGCGACGTGTCGCCGACGGCGTGGTCCTCGACCTACTACCTCGGCCACGACGTGACCAACCCGACGGGCGCGGTCCGCAAGTCGCTGACGTTCCGGACGGTGCCCGGCCAGGTGGGGGCGACGCAGGTATGACCACGACCGCAAGGAGATCGACGATGACAGCGACCGCACGCGTCGTCCGCGCACTGGCGGCGACCCTCGTCACGGCGGCGGCCGTGGCCACCGGACTGAGTACCGAGCCCGCCGCCGCGGCCACCCCACCGCTTCCGGTGTACGCGCCGCACGGCACGGGTGGACAGCCCGGTGAGGCCGCCGATCCGGGCGTGGTGCTCGACGGCGGCGACTTCGTCGCGTACTCGACGGGCACGCTCGCGCCGACCGCCCGGGGCGACTTCGCCAGCGGGCCGTGGACCTCGGCCGGGCCGTCGTTGACCCGGCTCGGCGCCTGGTCCTCCGGCGGTGGGGTGTGGGCACCCGACGCGGTCCACACGTCCGCCGGCTGGGTGCTCTACTACGCCGCTGCGGCCACCGGCATGGGCGGGCAGCGCTGCATCGGCATCGCCACGTCGAGTACCGCGACCGGGTCGTTCACCCCGTCGGACACGCCGCTGGTGTGCCCCAACGCCGCGCTGGGCGCCGACGACACGGTGCCCGGCCGGCCGGTGGCGGGCGCCGGGGTGATCGACCCGTCGCCGTTCCAGGCGGACGACGGCACCCTCTACCTGCTGTACAAGACGCAGCAGACGCCGTCCTCGCTGCGGATGCTGACGCTGCGCGCGGACGGTACCCGGGCCGGTTCGGGCGCGGTCAGCAAGGAACTGATCCAGGACTCGGGGATCGTGGAGAACCCGGTGATGGTGCAGCGGGGCTCCCACTTCGTGCTGCTGGCCTCCCGGTACGGGTACGACAACTGCAGCTATGCCACGCAGTGGTGGCGGTCCAGCTCGCGGTGGACCTTCGACGCGGGCGCGTCGCACTCGCTGATGACCACCACCGACACGGGCATCTGCGGTCCGGGCGGCGCGGACCTGGTGCCGGCGTTGGACGGCGGGACGCGCATCTTCCTGCACGGCTGGCTGTGCGACCTCAGTACCGGCGCGAAGGCGTGCACGTCGAGCACGATCACCGACCACACACACCACCGGGCGATGTACGTCGGGGTGCTGGGTTGGGGCTCCGACGGTGCGACCCCGCAGGTGTCGAAGTTCCTGAATCCGGGCGACTGAGCCGGAACCGCGCGCCAGGCCCGACCGGCACGACCGGACGGGGCGGGCCGGGCGCCGTGGCCGGGAC
>JBAUUM010000127.1:0-5252 GCA_049582705.1 Actinocatenispora sp. | reverse complement strand
CCCTCAGTCGCTCGGTGGCCAGCCGGGCGTCCCGGCGCATCTGCGCTGCCTCGGCGGCGAGCGCGGCGGCGCCCGGCTCGGTGAGCCGGTAGTACCGGCGCGGCCGGCCGTCCACGGTCTCCTCGCGGTCGACCTCGACCAGGCCCTCCTCGCTGAGCCGGTCGAGCGCCGCGTACAGCGTGCCGGCGGCGAGGCGGACCCGGTCGGCCGACAACTGGGACACCTGCTTGATCACCGCGTACCCGTGCAGGGGTCCCGCAGCGAGCGCGGACAGGATCAGGAAGGTCGGTCGCCGCATGCCAGCCATGCCGCCAATATACAGTTGATCGTACTATCGTCAAGCCCACGGACGAGCCACGGGAAGCTCACGGACGAGCCCCACGGACGACCGCTCGCCGACACCCGCGCCGCGCGAACGGCCCTGCCCTCAGCGGCGATCCGGTCGAGTTACCGGGGGGTCAGTACACAGAACTCGTTGCCGGCGGGATCGGCCATCACGACCCAGTTGACGTCGCCCTGCCCGATGTCGACCCGCGTCGCGCCGAGCGAGACGAGACGGTCGACCTCCGCCTGCTGATCGCCGTCGGCCGGCGGGGCGAGGTCGAAGTGCAGCCGGTTCTTCCCGGTCTTCGGCGCCACCGGCGGTCCGCCCCAGGTGATCTTCGACCCGCCGTGTGGCGACTGGATGGCGGTCTCCTCGTCCTGGTCCCAGACCAACGGCCAGCCCAGCGCCCTGCTCCAGAAGTACCCGACCTCCTGCGTACCGTCGGACGAGAGCGCGCCGATGAAGCCGCAGCCGGCGAGGAAGTTGTTGCCGGCCTCGATGACGCAGAACTCGTTGCCCTCGGGGTCGGCGAGTACCACATGGCCCTCTTCCGGGCGCTGGCCGACGTCGATGTGCTGGCCGCCGAGGTCGAGCGCCCGTGCCACCGTCTGCTGCTGGCCCTCCGGCGACGTGCTCGTCAGATCGAAGTGCGCCTGGTTCGGGCCGGTCTTCTTCTCCTGGGTCGGGAGAAACCGGATCCGGAACCCGGTGTCGTCATTCGGCAGCAGCGAGACGCCGTCGTGCGGGTCGTCGGCGATCTCCCGGCCCAGGACGCCGGACCAGAAGCGCGCGAGAAGGGGCGGGTCGTTGGCGTCGATACCCAGCGCGACGAGGTGAGTGGTCATCCTGTTCCGCAACTCCGATCGCTGATCCACAGCCGCGGACAGGACACGTACTCCCTGCCCATGGGAAGGCAACGCTAGGGCGCCCGGGAGCCGCGACGCAACGTGATTACCTCGCGGGCGGCACCCGGCCGTCCGCGATCGGGAAGCGCGCGGTTCAGCTCTCGACCACGGCCTTCATGGCGTGCAGCGTGCGGCGCATGTCCCGCTCGTTGCGGCGGCCGCGGAACCGGCCGAGCAGCGCCCAGTAGAGCCGCATCGGGAGCGTGTCCGCCAGCTCGAACGACTCGGTGACATCCGTTCCGTCGTCGACGTCCGTCAGCACGTACGACCAGGTGAGCAGCCCGGTACCGCGCGAACCGGACGCGCCCGGACCCACCGCGAAGGCGAACTCACGGCCCGGTTCGCAGGCCACCACCGTGCATTCCGTCCAGTACACGGGGCCCTTCTCGTTCCGCCGGACGTGGCCACGGAACCGGGCGCCCCGGGTGGGCGCGGTGACGCCGTCGAGCCACTCCGCCTCGAACGTCTCGGGGCTGAACCGGCCGATCTGGGTCACGTCGCTGATGAGCGACCACACCCGGTCGGCCGGGGCCTTCATGTGTACCGTCACGGAGCCGCGCATCGGGTGAGCGTACCGACGGGCCAGCTCGCGGCCGGGTGAACGGTCCCGGACGGGTGTCGATCCGGCGGCCCGCCGTTCGTGTGGAGGGTGACGGCGCCGCGAGACGGATCGCGGGCCGGCCACCCGAAGGGACGGACCATGGGCAAGGTCATCGTGATCGAGCACCTCACGCTGGACGGTGTGATGCAGGCTCCGGGGCATCCGGAGGAGGACCCGCGGGACGGCTTCGAGCACGGCGGCTGGGCGAACCGCGCCCAGGACCAGGGCATCCAGCAGGCGATGAGCGCGCACATGTCGGACTCGTGGTCCCTGCTGGCCGGGCGTACGACGTACGAGCGCTTCGCGGACTACTGGCCCCGCCAGGCGCCCAACCCGTTCACCGAGGCGCTCACCCGCGTCCGGAAGTACGTGGCCTCGACCACCCTGAGCGAGCCGCTGACCTGGGAGAACTCGACGCTGCTGCTCGGCGACGCGGCGGAGGCGGTGGCCGGGCTCAGGACGGAGCTGACCGAGAACCTGGTGGTGTTCGGCAGCGGGGTCCTGGTCCGGTCACTGCTGCGGCGGCACCTCGTGGACGAACTCGTCCTCATGATCCACCCGCTGACGCTGGGCTCGGGCCGCCGGCTGTTCCCGGACGCCGGTTCGGACCTGTCCAGTCTCCGCCTGGCCGACGCCACGTCGACCGGCACCGGCGTCGTCATCGCCGCCTACCGCCCGGGCGGGGAGTGACCGGAAGCCGGTCGCGTACCGGGTCGCCGTGGGGCGACAATCGGGACCGTGCACCAGGAACCGTTGCTGCCCAGGGCCACGCCGTCGACGCGGGGGGTGGCCGCCGCGGGCGTGTCCGCCCTGCTGGACGCGCTGGAGGCCAGGGTGATCGAGTGTCATTCGATGATGGTGGTGCGGCACGGCCATGTCGTCGCCGAGGGCTGGTGGGCACCGTTCTCGCCGGACCGACCGCATCTGCTGTACTCGTTGACCAAGTCGTTCACCTCGGTCGCGGTCGGGCTGGCCGTCCATGACGGCCTGCTCGCCCTCGACGACCGGGTGGTCGACGTGCTCGCCGACCGCGTGCCCGACCCGGTGTCGCCCCGCGCCGCGCAGCTCACCGTCCACGACCTGCTGAGCATGTCCACCGGCCACACCGACGACACCCTGGAGGCCGCCTGGACGCTCGCACCGGACGACCTGGTGCGGGGGTTCCTGCGGGTCACCCCGGAGCAACCGCCCGGGTCCTGCCACGCGTACAACAACCCGACCAGCTACGTCCTGGCCCGCATGGTCGAGCGGGTCACCGGCCGTACCCTGCCGGACCTGCTGGACGAGCGGCTGTTCGGTCCGATGGGCGTACGCGGCGCGGAATGGGAGCGCCTCCGGGGCGGCGGCACGTTCGGGTTCCACGGCCTGTACCTCACGACCGAGGCGGTGGCCGCGTTCGGCGAACTGCTCCTGCGCGAGGGCCGTTGGCGGGGCCGCCAGCTGGTGCCGTCGGACTGGGTCGCCCTCGCCACCCGCCGCCACATCGGGACCGCGCAGTTCGAGGACGGCTCGCGGGGAGCGGACTGGCTGGAAGGCTACGGGTACCACTTCTGGCGGTCCCGGCACGGCTTCCGCGGGGACGGCGCGATGGGCCAGTTCTGCCTCGTACTGCCCGACGCGGACGCCGTGGTGGCGGTCACCGCGGCGACGGCCAGGTCGCAGGACCTGCTCGACACCGTCTGGGAGTACCTGCTGCCCAGCCTGACCACGGCCGGCGACCCGGCCCGCAACCAGGCCGGTGACGCGGCTGGTGACGGGGTCGGTGACCCGATTCGCGACCGGGAGCTCGCCGAACGTTCCGCCCGTCTCGCGATCCCCATGGTCGTCGGTGACCTGCGGCCCGACAGCCGCGCCACCGGCGTCGTCCGCACCGAGGACGCGATGTCCGCGCTGCCGGCTGGATCCGAGATCGCCGTCGAACCGCGGCCCGGCGGCTGGACGCTGCGGATCGATACCGGCGGCGTCACGGTCGAGGTCGCCGTCGGCCACGGCGAATGGCGGGAGAGTTCGCCGCTGGGCCGCCCCGTCGTCGCGGCGGGCGGCTGGCAGGGTCCGACCTTCGTCGCCGACCTGTTCGTCATCACCGGCCCCAGCCGGATCCGGCTCACCGTCGACGCGTCCGGAGCGGTGGCCCGTTGGAACATCCCGCCCCTGGTGGGGCCGCAGCTGATTCCGCAACTCCGCTCGCCGCTGATCACCCGACCCGACCTGTCCGGCACCGACGCCGTCCCGGCCTCCGCGACGCGGGTCCGGTAGCGCCGGCCCGCACCTCGCGACGGGAGACGCTCACGGCCGGCGTGACCAGTGGTGCTCGTGACCGGCCCCCGCGGCCCGTCAGCCGAGGACCGCGCGGAACTCCCGCAGCGCCGCCGGGAACGCGTGGTCCGGCGGCGCGCCGTACCCGACGATGAGCCGTTGCGGATGCGGCCCCGGCGACCGGTGGTGGCGGGCCATCGCGTCGACGCCCACACCGCGACGGGCCGCCGCGTCGAGCACCTCGGCCTCGGTACGGCCGGGCGGCAGCGACACGACGACGTGCAGCCCGGCGGCGATGCCGCTGGCGGTGTGGCCGGTCTGCAGTACGCCCAGCAGGGCGTCCCGGCGCCGGCGGTACCGGGCACGGCTGCGCCGTACGTGCCGGTCGTAGCCGCCGCCGCGGATCAGCTCCGCGAGTACCAGCTGGTCCAGTACGCCGGTCTGCCGGTCGCTGTGGAAGCGCAGGTCGACCAGGGGTTTCACCAGCGCGGGCGGCAGCGCCAGCCAGCCCAGTCGTACGCCGGGGGCGAGGGTCTTGCTGACTGTTCCCCCGTACGCGACGCGGTCCGGGGCGAGGCCCTGCAGCGCGCCGACCGGGGCCCGGTCGTACCGGTACTCGCCGTCTTAGTCGTCCTCGATGACGAACCCGTCCCGGCGGACCGCCCAGTCGACGAGCGCGGTACGCCGCTCCGGCGCCAGCGCCACTCCGGTCGGGTACTGGTGCGCGGGGGTGGTCAGCACGGCCCGGGCGCCGGTGCCGGCGAGCACGTCGACCCGCAGGCCGTACTCGTCGACGGGCACCGGGACGGTGCGCAGCCCCGCGGCCCGGGCCGCCGCCGGGTAGCCCGGCAGGCACGGATCCTCCACCGCGAGCGTGTCGATGCCACGGTCCCTCAGTACGGCGCAGAGCAGCGCCAACCCGTGCCCGAAGCCGCCGCAGACCATGAGCCGGCCGGGTTCGGTCAGCACACCGCGGGCCCGGCCCAGGTAGCCGGCCAGCTCGGTACGGAGCGCGGGTTGACCGAGGCCGCCGGTGTAGCCGAAGACCGCGTGCTCGGCGGACGCCAGTACCGTGCGCGTCGCGGTCAGCCAGTCGCGGCGGGGGAACGCCGAGATGTCCGGCGCCCCGGGCCGCAGGTCGTGCCGTACCGGCGGGCGCCCGCCG
>JBAUUM010000126.1:0-3490 GCA_049582705.1 Actinocatenispora sp. | reverse complement strand
AGTACCACGTCGGCGCGGCCCCACCGGATCAGGTCGGTACCGAACCCGATCGCGTCGGTACCGCTGGCGCAGGCCGTCGCCGGGGTGAGCGCCGGGCCACGGGCCCCGGCCTCGATGGCCACCGCCGCGGTCGCCGCGCTCGGCACCATCGACACGCCGGTGTACGCGCTCACCGAGCGGCGGCCGGCGGCCAGCGCCTCCACCGCCCGTTGGTGCGCGCCGATCCCGCCGAGGCCGGTACCGACCACGGCCGACGTGCGCTCGTCGCCGGCGCCGTCGGGCAGGCCGGCCATCGCCCGGGCCTCCCGGGCCGCGACGACGGCGAGCTGGGCGAACCGGTCGTACTGCCGCGCGGTACGCCAGCCCAGGATCTCGTCCGGGTCGAAGTCGGGCACCTCGCCGGCGATGCGTACCGGCCCGGTCGCCTCGGGCAGCTCCCGGATGCCGCTGCGGCCCTCCAGCAGTCCCTGCCAGGTGTCGGGCAGGCCGACCGCGAGCGGGCTCACCACGCCCAGGCCGGTCACGACGACGCGGCGCCGCTCGTTCCCGGCGCTCACCGCGGACCGCCGGGACGGGCGTGCCCGGCGCGGACCGCGGGCGCGTACCCGGGTGACGTGCCGACGGTCACGTGTCTGCTGGCGATGCCGCGCACTGTGCTCTCCTCGTCCTGGTCGGCGGTGTGCCGGACGACGACCGGGCTGGCCCCGGGCGCCGGTCGCCCGCCCCGACCGTGTACGGGGCCGGGGTGCGGCCGCTGGCCTGCGACAACGCCGACGACCAGGCCAGGATGCCCCGGCCCGGGGTACCGCGCACAGTCTCCATGGACGGGCAGGACAGGTGTGCCCGTTCGGGCAGTCCGGTCGGCCACCCGACCCGGTCGCGGACGGATGTTGTCTGGTCGGGCACCTCGAACGGCCCCACCGTCGTCCCATCGCCGGAGCTGACGGTCGTTCGTAGCGTAGCCGGAGGACCGCGCACGCGGGTCAGGACAACGGGTGCACACGAAGGAGTAGGCGATGGACGAACAGAGTGCCGTCGAACTCGTCATCTCGGTGGTGAGCAAGAGTCGCACGGTGGACCCGTCACTGCTGAGCGAGTCCACGCACTTCGTCGACGACCTCGGCTTCGACTCGCTGGACGCGTCGGAGCTGCTCGCCGCCCTGCATCAGCAGACCGGCCGTCGACTGGCGATCACCGACCTGTCCGAGCTTGCGACGATCGGCCAGGTTGCCAAGGCCCTGGCGGCGCAGGAGGTTGCGGAGGAGGTTCGGCCATGAACAACGGGCTCACGGAAGTTCCCGACGGTGACATCGACCCGCGGATCTGGTTGCTGAACCAGTACCGGGCCGCCGAGGTGCACGGCGCCGGCGCCATCATGCGGATGGGCAAGCTCGCGGACAACAGCGAGCTGCGCTCCTCGCTCAGCCGGCACCTGCGCGACGAGGCGGTGCACGCCTGGCTCTGGACGCGCGCGATCAACGACCTGGACGGCGACATCATCTCGGTGCCGGAGGCGTACCAGACCAGACTCGCCTTCCACTACGGCATCCCGAGCACGCTCAACGACCTGCTGGCGTTGACGCTCGCGTCGGAGAAGCGCGGTCTGGCGCAGTACATCGAGCACATGGACACCCCCGAGGTGACCGGCCCGATCCACCGCACCCTGCGCGCGATCCTCAAGGACGAGGAGTGGCACGTCCGCTACATCAAGGAAGAGCTGGACGGCCGGGCGAAGCACGACACCGAGGTGTTCCAGCTCGTCGAGCGCGCCCTGGAGGCCGACCGGCTCGCCGTCGCCGAGCTGCAGGACGCCAGCGCCAAGTTGACGGACTGACGCCGACACCGGAGAGGGAGTCCATGGCAGGTTCTCCGATCCCCCCGCCGGTAGGCGACTGGCCCGGCCGGTTCGCAACCGATCCGGGCCTCAGTCTCGAGGAGATCGTGCGCCCTTTCGGTGTCCGGGAGTCGTTGACGTTCATCGACTCGTCGGGCCGGCGCACCCTGAGCTACGACCGGTTCGCCGCGCACCTGGCGACGGCCGCGCACCGTTTGCGGGAGCACGGCGTGGGGCCCGGGTCGATGGTCGCGACGACGATCTCGACGTCGATGCCGTCGGTGATCGCCGCGCTGGGCGTGTGGGTCGCCGGTGGCACCCTGGTGTCGCTGCCGCCGCCGTCGCGACGCGCGCTGCGGGTCGAGCACGCGAAGAAGATGAGCGTGGTGCTGGAGGCGATGGGCTGCCGGCACCTGATCACCGACGAGGCGTCCACCCCGTACGAGTCCCTGCACGCGATCCCGCTGGCGGCGCTCGACGGTGACGACGGCGTACTCCCGCCGGACGTGGCGCTGCCGGACGTGGCGCTGGTGCAGTTCACCTCCGGCAGTCTCGGTACGCCCAAGGGTGTGGCGATCCCGCCGGCCACCCTGGCCGCGCACCTGACGATGATCTCCCGGTGCATGGGGCACGACCGGGGCAACGACAAGGTCGCCACCTGGCTGCCCTTCTACCACGACTTCGGGCTGATCTGCTTCTTCCTGGCCGGTGTCTGCGGCCGGGTCGACCAGGTGCACATGCGCCCGCAGGACTTCGCCCGGGATCCCTCGTCCTGGCTGCGGATGCTCTCCGACGAGCAGGCCACCATCACCGGCGGACCGCACTTCGGCTTCTCCCTGGCCGGGCGGGTGCCCTACCCCGACGACCTGGACCTGTCCCGGATGAAGGTCGCGCTCAACGGCGGCGAACGCATCAACTGGCCCGAGCTGGAGGACTTCGGCAAGGCGGCGGTGCCGTTCGGCTTCCCGTGGGAGGCCCTGATGCCGGTGTACGGCCTGGCCGAGACCACGGTCGGGGTCACCTGCACGCTGCGCGGCAACACCGGCGCGGTACGCGGCCCCGGCGACCTGGTCTCCTCCGGGCGCTGCCTGCCCGGCAGCATCGTGCGGTCCGAGGGCACCCCGGCGGATCCGGCGGACCTGCGGGTCGCGGGCCCGTGGCTGTTCGACGGGTACTTCACCACGGACGGCTTCCAGCGACGTACCGGTGACGAGTTCAGCACCGGCGACGCCGGTTTCGTCCAGGACGGCGAGGTGTTCGTACTCGGCCGCGCCGACGAGGTCATCTCCACCGGCGGACGCAACCTGTTCGCCGAGGACGTGGAGGCCGTCGCCCTGCAGGCAGGCAAGCCGTGGGCCAGCACCTGCGCCGCGTTCAAGCTGAACACCGGCGACCAGCGGTTCGGGTTGTGCGTGGAGACCGTGGGCCGCGACGTGCCGGACCCGGTCGGGCTCGCCCGTACGGTCCGCTCCGCGGTGAGCAGCGCGCTGAGTACCCGGGTCGAGCCGCTGCTGGTGGTCATCCCGGGCGCCATCCCCCGCACCACGTCGGGCAAGGTACGCCGCGGCGCCTGCAGGGTGGAACTGCAGGAGGGCCGCATCTCCGGTCGCCGGGTGTTGGCCGAACTGTCGTAGGGAACCTCGACGGAGGGGCGGG
>JBAUUM010000125.1:0-8748 GCA_049582705.1 Actinocatenispora sp. | reverse complement strand
GTCCAGGGCGCCGCCGCCGGCGCCGTCCGGGCCGGGCACCGCATCGGCGGGCACGGCCGCCTCGTCGCCCGCACAGGTGCAGACGGGGGTACGTACCGGGATGAGCGACAGCAGCCAGGAGATCGCGAACGCGACGAAGATGCTGGCCAGCAGCGGCACCGCGACGGAGGTGAGCAACGCGCCGAAGCGTACGGAGCCGGGCGCCATCAGCAGGCCCGCGCCGATGAGGCCACCCACGACGGCGTGGGTGGTGGACACCGGCAGCCGTGCGATGGTGGCCAGCAGGACCCAGCTCGCGGCGCCGGCGAGGACGGCGAGGGTGAACGCGGTGTTGGGCCGGGCGGCGACGATGCCCGAGGAGAACAGCTTCGTCATCTGCCCGGCGAGGGCGAGCGAGACGAGCGCGCCGACCAGCGTGGTGGCGGTGCCCCACAGTACTGCGGTGCGGTAGCGGGTGACGCCGGCGCCGGCCAGCGTGGCCACGCCCTTGGCGACGTCGTTGCCACCGTTCGCGGCGGCGAGTGCGACCAGTAGCAGGAAAATCGCGACGACCATGGCGGTGTCCTCTCAGCAGCAGCCGGGTTGGTCACAGTCGGACCGCAGGCCGGTCACGTCACGCCGGACCGGTCCGCCGGCACCCAACGAGGCCGGTGGGGCGCAGGCGAACAGGGGCGCGCTGGCCGGGTCGACGGGCTCGGTGGGTTCGAGTAGTTCGAACGAGCCGGTGTACGGGTCCCGGCCGTACAGTTCGAAGCTCTTCGCGCAGACGGCGGTGGGTACGCCGCGCTCGAAGACGTGTTCGTCGTCGTCGAGGACCGCCTTCCACGGTCCCTTGTAGATGACCGCCTGACCGTGGTCGCGGCACTCGCCCTGCTTTCCTTTGTAGGCCACCACGGTGACCGACCGGAACTCGATGCCGTCGACCTCACGCCACGGCTCACCGGCGCGGGTGTCGAGCCGTACGCCGTGGAAGCCGGCGTCGGTGAAGGCCGCCAGGAACGCCTCCTCCTGCAACGCCCCCGACACGCAGCCGCTCCACAGTTCGGGGTCGTCGCGCAGTGCCTGCGGTACCTCGACGGAGCTGACGATGTCGGAGACGACCGCGCGGCCGCCCCGGCGCAGCACCCGGAAGATCTCGGCGAACAGTTGCCGCTTGTCCTCGGGCGCGACGAGGTTGAGTACGCAGTTGGAGACGACCACGTCGACCGAGTCGTCGGCGATCAGGGGCCGGTCGTGTCGCAGGGCCGCCAGGTCGGCCTCCAGCGCGGCCAGTTCGGCCACATCCGACACGGGTCGGTCCCGCAGCCGTCGTGCCACCGCGTCGAGGTCCAGCGCGAGGTCCTGGATACGTCCCCGGAGGAACGTGACGTTGTCGTGGCCGATCGCGTCGGCCACGGTTGGTGCCGCGGAGCGGGCCAGCGCGAGCATCTCCTCGTTGACGTCCACCCCGACGACGCGGCCCTCGGCGCCGACCACCTGGGAGGCGATGAACGCGATCTTCCCGCTGCCGGAGCCCAGGTCCAGTACGGTCTCGCCGGGGCGTACGTGCCGCGACGGGTCGCCGCAGCCGTAGTCGCGCTCCAGCACCTCGGCCGGGATCACCCGCAGGTACTTCGGGTCGTAGTCGATCGGGCAGCACAGTTCCGGAACGACCGCGCGAGCCGCGGCGCTGTAGGTCTCGCCGACGGCGGACTCCACGGCGGTGCGGGTGTTGGTTCCGGGCATCGAGGGCTCCCTCACACGCTCGACCGTTCGGCTGGGGGCCGACGGTGTCCGGTCCTGTGCCGCGCGCCTGTTGGCGCGCGGCGATCCACGATGTCGGACATGTTGCGGTAAACAGGATTCGATGTGCAGATCATCTCGACCGGGCCGGAAAGTCACCACCCCGGCCGTGTGGGCCGGCCTGAACGGGGCACGGAGAGGGGCCCATCGGGTACGCCAACGTGTCCGCCGGGTCGGGGCTGTGTGGACGGTCGGTGTCGAAGGTGCGACACGGTCCTCAAGCCGGTCCACGGCGGGACCTCTGCCATGACACCGTTGTATTAATCTTGGTTGATTCGTCGCCTGTTGCTGTGCGGTCAGGAGAGATGTCGGTGGAGTCGGTGGAGGAGACGGGCGACGGGCCGACTGGTTCCCGGTCCGCAGAGGATGGTTCGAACCGCCTGCGGGTGCTGGTCTGCACTGATTCGGAGACGCAGCGGCGCGGCCTGATGGGGATGCTGGAGCAGGCTCCACGGGTGACGGCGATCGGCACGCTGTCGCCCGAGGCGGTGTTGCGGCTGATCGGGCTGGACCGTTACGACGTGTTCATCGTGGCGATGAACTGCCTCGAGTTGCCCGCGCTGCGGGCGGTGCTGACGAAGTTCGGTGACGCGGGCGTGCGCAGTCTGGTGCTGGTACGTGCGGTCAACGAGCAGGTGGTGGCGTCGTTGACGGGCCTGTCGGCGGACGGGTTCATCCTCGAGGACGACCTGACCGGGCAGTCGCTGTCCGACGCGCTGGGCGCGGCCATGTCCGGCACGATGCCGATGCCGGGCCGGCTGGCGAGTCGGCTGGTGGCCAAGGTGCGCCTGTTGGAGCAGACGGAGTCGCAGCGGCCCGCGTTCCTGACCCCGCGGGAGCGGCAGGTTCTCGGCCTGCTGGGTGAGGGCATGGGCAACAAGCAGATCGCACGGAGCATGGACATCTCGCTGTACGCGGCAAAGCGGCACGTGGGCAACGTGCTGGCCAAGCTCAACTGTCCGAACAGGACGTTGGCGGTGGCGTACGCGATGCGGCGGGGGATCATCGATGCCCGTGGCGTACCGCCCGGCGCGCTGGCACCGCCGGAATGACGTCACGCTGGCCGGGTCAGCACTCCCGCCGCTTGTCGGCGTTGGCCGCGGCCCGCTCGGCCAGGTCGGACAGGTGTGCGGCGGCTGCGGCCAGGGCCTCGGGTCGCAGCCGGTAGTACGTGTACCGGCCGTGCGGTTCGCGCTCGACCAGGCCGGCGTCGCGCAGGGCGCGCAGGTGATGCGAGATCAGCGGTTGCTTGGCGCCGACTTCTTCGACCAGGTGGCAGGTGCACAACGCCCCGTCGGCCAGCAACTCCACCAGTTGGGCACGGAGCGGGTCCGCCAACAGTCGAATTGCATCAATCTCGCTTGATATCAGCACAGATTGATGACACAACACTGGGTGGCGAAGTGTCAACTCCCGGTCCAATTACACCATCCCGCCGGACGCGGTCGAGGAGGGGATCGCGAGCAGGGCGGACAGCTCGCCCAGCCGGTCGCGGTCGATCCGGTAGTACACCCAGGTGCCGCGGCGTTCGCCGGTGATCAGTCCGGCCTCGCGCAGGACCTTCAGGTGGTGCGAGATCGTGGGCCCGGTCAGGTCGAAACGCGGAGTCAGCTCGCACACGCACACCTCACCGCCGCCGTGCGACGCGATCAGTGACAGCAGCCGCAGTCGGACGGGATCGCCCAGTGCCTTGAATGCCGACGCGAGCCCGGTCGCGTCCGCCGCGCCGAGCGGCTCGCGGGTCAGCGGGGCGCAACACCCGCCGACCGGTGCGCCGGTGATCACCGGAAGCTGTTTCGACATGCCTCTATCTTGACGATCCTCTCATCAGCGTGCAAGGCTCTGATTAGACAAACATCTATCCAGTGCCCGCCGGGCCCGAGGTCTGCCGGCGCGGCCCCAGCAGCAGTACGGCGGCGTGCACCGGCGCAGGCCGGCGCGAGCGGGCGCGAACCCGGGCCCCGCCTCGTCCCGTACGACCAGATTCCATCCACGGAGGAGAACGAGATGAGTACCGACCAACACGGTGTTGCGGCCGACGCCACCCGCGAGGAGGTCCGCTCCCGGTACGCGGCCGCGGCACGGCGCGTCAGCGACCAGCAGGCGGACAGCTGTTGCGCGACGAGTACCAACAGTGCGGTCCTGGCCACGGTCGAGGCCAACAAGGACTGCTGCGGCGGTGGCTCCGCCGGCCCCGACGGCGGCGAGCCGTTCGGCGCCACGCTGTACGACGCGGCCGACCGGGACACCCTGCCGAAGGGGGCGGTGGCCGCGTCGCTGGGCTGCGGCAACCCGCTGGCCGTCGCGGACCTGCACGAGGGCGACACGGTACTGGACCTGGGTTCGGGTGGCGGCATCGACGTGCTGCTGTCCGCCCGGCGGGTCGGCGCCGGCGGCAAGGCGTACGGGCTGGACATGACCGACGAGATGCTGGAGCTCGCGCGCCGCAACACCGCGCAGGCCGGCGTGACCAACGTCGAGTTCCTCAAGGGTCAGATCGAGGCGATTCCGCTGCCCGACGCCAGCGTCGACGTCGTCATCTCCAACTGCGTCATCAACCTGTCGGCCGACAAGCCCGCCGTACTGGCCGAGGCGTACCGGGTGCTCAGGCCGGGCGGGCGGTTCGGCGTCTCGGACGTGCTGGCCGAGGACCACCTCACGCCGGCCGACCGGGCCGAGCGGGGACAGTGGGTCGGCTGCATCGCCGGTGCCCTGAGCTTCACCGAGTACCGGGAGGGTCTGGCCGCCGTCGGGTTCACCGACGTGGAGATCACCCCGACCCAGCAGGCCGCCGACGGGATGCACTCGGCGATCGTCAAGGCCGTGAAGCCGGCGCGCTGAGACCCCGGTCGTCGGGCGCCGGTCGCGCCGCCACGGCTCGCACCGGCGCCCGTCGGCCCTCCACTCCCGGGACAGCTCTTCACCTTCACCCTGACCGCGACCGGCGGCCGGCTCGCGCTGGACGTGACGGTCCCGGCGGAGCACGCGGCGGTACTGGACGCCCTGACGGCCGCCGCCACGGCCGGAGTACGGGGCCGTGCGGGTGATTGAGGACGTCCCGGCGGCGGCACGCCGGGACCTCCCACGGTCGACTCCTGGTGGGGTCAGAATCCGATGGCTTCGCGCAGCAACAGGACGGTGCCGTATCCGGGTCGGACTTCCGCGTTGAGGATGAGCAGGCGGTTGACGGCGCTGGGCCACCCGTAGACCGCCAGGGCGCGGGCGTTCTCCAGCGGGAGGCAGTGGTCTTCGACGCGGCGCAGCGCGGTGCTCAGGTCGGGGACCACCTTCTGCGCCCCGACGATCCAGATCGCGCGGGCCGCGCCGCCGGCGTAGCCGGGCAGCTGGCTTCCGCTGCCCGAGGCGACCACGAGCGAGCCGGTCTCGGTGACCGCGGCGACGCTGCCGACGATGACGTCGGGGCTGGCGCACAGCCGCCGGATCTCGTCGGCCTCGGTGGCGCGGTCCATGCCCAGTACGCGTGGCTTGACGGCCTGATACCGCCCGCTCGTGTTGATGTCCGCGTCGATGCCGGACAGGCGGAGGGTCTCGCTGGCCCCGGTGAAGACGCTGGCCCCCTCGGGTATCAGGGCCCTGATGCGGGTACGCGCGGCGGCGACATCGTCGAGGACCTCGACGGCGAAGTTGTTGGCCGTCAGCGCGGCGGCCGCCCGCTCCAGGCGCTCAGCGGGCGCCGGGTCGACGAACGGTGTTGCCGGAATCGGCATGGTCATGGTGCCTCCTGGGTCGTGGCGTGGCGTGCGGGTCGTGGGGCGCAGCTGGCGCCGACCGGCGTCGTCTGCGGCGCGCTGGCGGTGCGGTCGGGTGTCAGCCCGAGGTGTCGTCCGCCGCGGGCGTGTTCCCCGCCGCCGGTTCGGCGGGCGCCCCGGCCGTACCGGGCGCGGAGCCTGCCAGCGGGCTGGTGTCCAGGTACCTGACCTCGTAGACCCGCTCGGTGAACTTCCAGCCGTCGTCGGTGCGCTGGTAACGGTCGTGGTAGATGGCGTAGTTCAGCCCTTGTCGACCGTCGCGCATCCGCGCGACCTCCTGGATGTAGGCACGGCCGGTCGCGGTGTCGCCGTCGATCTGGATCGTGCCCGGATGCGTGTTCTGCACGAAGAACTCCCACTGGGCCTGCAGCCGCTCGCCCCCGGTACGGATCTCCTCCCGGCCGACCTGCTCGACGGGGACGTTGGGCATCCGCAGTACGCCGTCGGGCGTGAACAGCGACGCGAGCCGGGCGCGGTCGCGCATCATCGCCGCGTCGGTGAACTCGCCACGCAGCGCCTCGATCTCGACCCGGTCCGCGATGGCCTGGAAGTCTGTCATCGATTTCTCCCTGTCACGTCGATGCGGGATGGTGTGCTCGTCTCAGAAGTACGACAGCGCAGCCCTTCGGAATGTGAGGCGACACGCCGGCCTCACAGTCCGGTGCGCCGGCGGCCCAGCAGGCCGCCGTCGTCAGGGCGTTCAAGGCGGCGTGGGAGGCCAAGGACATCGACGCCCTCGTCGGCCTGCTCGACCCCGACGCCACGGCGATCGCCGACGGTGGCGGTCTGGCCATCGCCTTCCTGCATCCCATCGACAGTGGCGAGCAGATCGCGCGCGCCTGGATCGAACTCGCGCACCGGGTGCCCCAGCGGCATGACGGTCCTGGAACGCACGGTCAACGGCCAGCCCGGCCTGGTCGCCCGGCAGGACGGCGTCACCCTGACGGTGTTCGCGTTCGACGTGGCCGGTGATCGGATCACGCGGATCTGGGTGGTACGCAACCCCGGGAAGCTCGGGTCCTGCGACGACGAACTGACGCGCGTCGCCACCCGGTCGGATCCGCCGCCGACCTGCCATCCGTGCGCGCGCCGGAACGGACCCGGGTACGGTCGCGCCCGTGACCGTCGCCCGTTCGCTGGCCCTGTTCGTACTCGCCGCGCTCGCCGAGATCGGTGGCGCCTGGCTGGTGTGGCAGGGCTGGCGGGAACATCGCGGCGTGCTCTGGATCGCCGGCGGGATCCTCGCCCTGGGCGCGTACGGTTTCGTCGCCACGTTCCAGCCCGACCCGCACTTCGGTCGGATCCTCGCCGCCTACGGCGGCATCTTCGTCGTCGGTTCGTTGGCGTGGGGCGTGGTCGTCGACAGGTTCCATCCCGACCGGTACGACCTGATCGGCGCCGCGCTCTGCCTGCTCGGCGTCGCGGTGATCATGTACACGCCCCGTGGATGATTCTGTGGTGACCCGCCGCCGGTAGCGTTCGACCAGTCGTCGAGGCAGGGAGGCCCGGCATGACCGTCATCGTGGTGACCGGCGTTCAGGCCGCGGGCAAGTCCACGGTCGCGCAGGCGCTGGCCGAGCGGCTGGACCGGTCGGTCCATGTCCGGGGCGACCTGTTCCGCCGGATGGTGGTCAACGGCCGGGCCGACATGGGTGCGCCCGAGCCGCCCGTCGAGGCCCTCCGCCAGCTGCGGCTGCGCTACGCGTTGGCCGCCACGGTCGCCGACGGGTACGTCACGGCAGGCTTCACGGTGGTGCTGCAGGATGTCGTCCTCGGTCCCGACCTGGCCGATCTGGTGGCGACCCTCCGAAGCCGGCCGCGGTACGTCGTGGTGCTCGCCCCGGATCCGGACGTGGTGCAGGCCCGCGACGACGCCCGCCGGCGAAGCCGGGGAAAGGTCGCCTACAAACCCGGCGACGAGGGTGTCGCGCAGCTGGACGCCTACCTGCGGCGCGAGACGCCGCCCATCGGGCTGTGGCTGGACACCTCGGCGCAGACCGTGCCGGAGACCGTCGACGAGGTGCTCGCCCGGGTGTGGTCGGAGGGCGAGGTCGGTACACCGGACGGGGCGACGCCGTTCACCGTCGGTTGACGCCGCGTGGCGCCGGGCTCCCGTCGCCGGGCACTCGGGAGGGTTCACGGTGCGGTGCGGGCGAACACCAGTGTCGTACGGGGTTCGCCGTCGGGGTCCTGTTCGGTGCGGCGGCCGGACGGCTGGAACCGGCACTTCTCGGCGACCCGGATCGATGCGGCGTTGCCCTCGTCGGCCTCCAGCAGGAGCTGGGTGACCCCGAGGTCGGTGAGGGCCCAGTGCGCCACCAGGTGCACCGCCCGTGGCGCGACACCCTGACCGCGACGGGCGGGGAAGACGCTGTAGGCGACGGTGGCGACCTCGTCGTCGCGGAACTGGAGGTTGACCATGCCGATGGCCTCGTCGGTGTCGGCGTCCGCGATGGTGAGCGGGGCCGCCTGCCCGCTGAGCCAGGCCTGCTCGACCCGGTCCAGGCTGGTTGCCCGGGCGGTTTCGTCCATCGGCGCGTCGTTGAGCCAGCGTCGGGTCAGCGGGTCGTGGCTGGCCGCGGCGATGGCGTCCAGATCGGCGGGCCGACGACGCCGCAGGGCCACGATGCCGTCGGACAACGGCGCGGCCGGCGCCTCGATCGGGGAGGTACGTGTCACGGGCCAATCCTAGTGACGCTGCCACGGCGCGGATCCGTGCGCGGCCGGCCTCCGGCCCTCCGGCCCTCCGGCGCCGCGGACCCGACCGGACCCGGCGCGATCCATTGACGCGGGTGCGTCGGCGGGCCCGGGCGGGATCGTCGACGTGCCGAACTCCGTGCCGCACTGCCGCAGACCGGCCGGTACGGCCACGGCCGCGCGGCCGTGCCCGCGGCGGTGATATCGCCGGGACGGGTCATGGCGAAAAGTTGCCATCGGTAGTGAGATGATGCGAACAGAGTGACGGTCTCGGGTACCGGTCGTTGACGCTAGTGAGGGTGCCGCGCGCAAGGCGCTCACCTGCCGAAACGATCCGTGGAGGACACCGCCATGACCCGAGTACTCCGCCGTGCAGCCGCTCTCGGCGGCCTGGCCCTGGCCGGCGTGCTCGCCGCGGCGCCCGCCGAGGCCCAGCTCGCCCAGCTTCCGGTTCCGTCCCCGGGCGGACACGGCGCCGCCGAGGCGGACGGCCCCGGCC
>JBAUUM010000124.1:0-2094 GCA_049582705.1 Actinocatenispora sp. | reverse complement strand
GGCGGCTTCTGGTGCTGGCGACCGTCGGCTCGGCCGGGCCGTTCGTCGGCCTGTTCGGAACCGTCTGGGGCATCATGTCGAGCTTCCAGTCGATCGCGGCCTCGAAAAACACCTCGCTGGCGGTGGTGGCGCCCGGCATCGCGGAAGCGCTGTTTGCCACCGCGATCGGCCTTATCGCCGCCATTCCGGCGACTATTTTCTATAATAAGTTCATTTCCGAGGTGAACCGGCGGGCGCAGCGGCTGGAAGGTTTCGCGGATGAATTTTCGGCCATCCTGTCGCGCCAGATCGACGAGCGGGCGTGAGCGGCGGTATCATGACTAGAGCGGCGAGCAGCCCCAGCGCCGAGGTCGGGTCGGACACCAACTGGTACACCGCCGCGGCGGCCAACGCGACCAGACCGCCCTCCACCACGGTGGCCTGCCACCGGCCACGCTTCGGCACCCGGCGCAGCAGCGCCAGCACCGGTCGGGTCACCGTACGGCGGGCGGCCAGTACGGCGGCCACCACGGCGCCGGCCAGCGCGGCGAGCGTCACGAGCCAGACGGGGCCGCGCAGTTCGACGCCCGTACCGGCGGCCAGCACCGTGGACGCGACCGCCTGCACCAGACCCAGGCCGAGCGCCAGCCCGACCGGCGCGGCCGCCACGATCAGCAGGAACGCCTCACCCAGCCCGAACCGTACGGCGGCCGGCATGCGGAACCCGCGCAGCTTCGCCAGCGCGACCTCCGGGCCCCGCTCCTCGACCAGCGCCGCGACCGTCTGGTACAGCACGAACCAGCTCAGCAGCACCAGCGGCAGCGCGACCACCGGCACCGCGTCGCCGATGGACCGTTGGTCCGCCGCGGCCTTGTCGAACGCGCCCGGCAACGCGGTGCCCAGGTGCGCGTTCCGCGCCGACATCTCGGCGTCCAGGGCGCCGACGGCCCGACTCAGCGCGGGTACCGCGTCCATGTCGATCCGGTCGGCGTCGACCGGGTAGTCCAGTTCGGCGCGCGCCGCCCGGGTACCCGGCCAACCGGCCGCGCCCGGGTCGGTACTGAACACGGGCTGCAGCCGGTCGCCGCCGTCCTGGCCGCCGGAGCCGAAGTTCCCGCCGCCCCACCAGTAGCGCTCGCCCGCGTCGCGGACCCGGTACAGCCCCGCGACGCGGTGCCGGTACCCGAACGCCGGCCGCGGAGCACCGGCCGGTGCCTTGACGGTGATCGTGTCGCCCACGGACAGGTCGTACCGGCGGGCGTTGTCCGCGTCCACGAGGACGGCGCCGTCACCCGGCGTCGGGCAGTGCCCCGACACGATCCGCAGGTGGTCGCAGAGCGCGGCGCGGTACACCAGGCGAACGCCGGGGCTGCTGGTCAGCGAGCTGATCGTGACGACCGCCTGGCTCCCCCGGTACGGGGCCGTGGTGACCGCGCCGATCTCCGGGTGCCGGTGGACCGCGGCCGGGGCACGGGAGGCCAGGACGCTGAGCGGTACGCCGCTGACGGTGGCGCCGGAGATCGTGAGGCCGAGCGACTGCGGCGGCACCGCGCGCATCTGGTCGGCGAGGGCGGACTGTTCGGCGGCGCGCGCGTACGCCGGTCCGAGTACCGCGGCGGCGGTGGCGAGGGCGGCCAGCAGGAAGACCAGGGCGGAGCGACCCGAGCGGTGCCTGATCCCGCGCAGCGTTACCAACAGTGCCGCCACCGGCGTGCCTCCCCGTTCACCACGTTGGACCGGGGCATGGCGGTGGGCACCGTGCTGGCTGTCCCGACACGACCGACCCCGTGGGCTCCACACTCGTCGCCTCGGTTCGGCGGCAGAAGCATCCGTGACCGTATCGTTGCCGCCATCGTGGGGTCGTGACCGTTTCGTTGCGGCGGAGGGGAACGGACCTCGAACCCCACGGGCCGGCAGGTTGCGCCGGCCAGGGCGTGTGTCGAAGTCCCACTGGCCGGCTACGCCGACCGGGAACCTCGACACACGCCCTAGAGCTCGCGGAGGATCTCGTCGGCGGCCGCGTACGGGTCGAGGTCGCCGTCGGTGACCCGGCCGGCCAGCCCGGCGAGCAGCTCGCCCTCGCCCCGCTCGTCGATGCGGCGGCGCACCGCGGCC
>JBAUUM010000123.1:0-5102 GCA_049582705.1 Actinocatenispora sp. | reverse complement strand
GTTCCGGGCCGGGCGCCGGGGTCCGGCGGCGAGCACGGCCGCTGCATCATATGCGGCGAGATCGGCGCGACGATCCGCCGTGAGCGCGGTGGGGACGCACCGGCGGCGCCTCAGCCGGCCGACCCGGACCCGGCGTCGTGCGCGTGCTGGGGTCGCCCGGCATCGCCGGGACGCTCGGCGTTGCGCTCGATCTGCTCGATGGCCCAGAGCGCCCAGTCACGGAACGCCGGCAGGGTTCGCAGGCCACGCTCGGCCGCGAGCCGGCCGATGCTCAGCGGGTTGTCCCGCCACCGCGCGTCGGCCTCGTCGACGGTCCTCGTCAGCTCCTGGATCATCGCCTCGGCGTTGTCGGCGTACTGCCGCAGCAGCGTCGTCGCCTCGGTCGGCTCGATCGTGCCGATCAGGAACATTCGCAGCACGGACTCGTTGCGTACGCCCTGGCTGGTCGGCGGCGTCAGCATCCAGCGGCGTACCTCCGCACGCCCGGCGGCCGTGATGGCGTACGTCTTGCGTCCCCGGGACGCCCGCTCGACCACCTCGACCAGGCCGTCGTCGTTCATCCGCTTCAGCTCGGGGTAGATGTGGCTGTGCGTGGTGTGCCAGGCCCACCGGTCGAGCTGCTGGTCGAAGGCCTTGGTCAGGTCGAAACCACTGGCCGGCTTCTCGGTCAGCAGCCCGAGCAGTGCGTGACGGAGCGACATGCCGGTACTGTAGCAACAACATGTACGGATATACATGTACGAACGGACACACTACATCAGGTGCCCGCCGACGCCTCGTCGCTACCCGCAGATCCGGTCGAGGGTGCGCATGTACAGGCGGATCGCGTCCAGGTAGTCCGTGATCTCCACGCGCTCGTCCGGCATCGTGTTGTACCGGCCGCCCGGCCCGCACACCACCCCGCTCATGCCGCCCAGGTGCTGCAGCAGCGACGCGTCGCTGCCGTAGTAGCAGTACGGTTGGATCGCGCCGGTCGGTTGCGACGCACCGCGCAGCAGCTCGTACGAGTCGTTCAGGGTGCGCGCCACCGGGGTGTCCCGGGCGACGTGGAACGGCCGGTCCATGCTGGGACCGTCGTCGCCGACCCGGCGGACCGTGCCGGAGACGCCGGCGAGACCGCCGCACGTCTGCTCGACGGCCTCCCGCAGGTCCCGCAGTACCGTCTCGGCGTTCTGCCCCGGGCCGTAACGCACGCTGCCGACCAGCCGCGCGACGTCGGCGACCTGCGGCGGACGGGTGTCCAGCAGCTCCCTGCCCAGTCCCGCCCGGAACACCCCGACATGCGCGCGGTTGGTGCGTTCGGCGTCGGCGTCGACCGCGCCGGAGAAGGTCATCCGGTTGATCACCGGTACCACCCTGGCCGCCGCGGCGAGCGCGTCGTGCGCCTCCTCCCGCTTGGACATGTGCCGGGTGGCGCCGACCAGCTGCACCTCGAACGTGGCCGACCCGGCATGGGTGGTGAGCGCGGCGAGGTCGGTCGGCTCGCAGTTGACGAAGTGGTCCGCGCGCCAGCCCTGCTCCAGCAGGGCCCGGGTGCCTATCCCGTTCTGCAGCTCACCGACCACGAACGTCAGGACGACGTCGCCGCGGGGCCGCCAGCCGGCGTCGCGTAGCGCCCGCACCGCCTCCAGGTACGCGGCGCAGCCCGCCTTCATGTTGGACACGCCGAGCCCGTACAGGACGTTCCCGTCGACCTCGCCGCCCCACGGGTCACGGGTCCAGCCCTCGGTCAGCGGGTTGGTGTCCACGTGCCCGTTGAACATCAGCGACGGCGCCCCGCCCGATCCGCGCCACACCCCGACCGCGTTGGCCCGGTGCGGGCCCACCTCGACCAGCTCGGCGTCGAGACCCAGCTCCGCCAGCTGGTCGACCAGCCAGCCGCAGATCTCACTCTCCTGCGGGGTCTCGGTACGACTGTCGAAGCGCACCATCCGGGTCAGCGTTGCCAGTGCCCGGGCGCGGTCCAGGGACAGCGCCCCGTCCGACAGGGCCATCAGCCGACCTCGACGCCGGGCGCGGGCACCGGACGGTTCCGGCGGGCGAACGGCGCCGTCTCCGGCAGTGTCTTCGCCATGATCACGCAGGCGGCGACCGCGATCGCCATGACGTAGAACGGTGGCGCGAGCCGGTTCCCGGTCACGTCCAGGAGCCAGGTGGAGATCAGCGGCGCGGTACCACCGAACACCGCATAGGAGAAGTTGTAGCCGATCGTGGGCGCGCTGTAGCGCACGGTCGACGGGAACAGCTCCGCGCCGACCACCGCGGACAGCGCGCTGGTGGGCGCGGCGGCCAGTACGAACAGCAGCTCGCCCAGGTAGACGAACGCGAAGGTGCCCAGACCGGCGACGAAGAACGCCGGCACGCTCAGCACGAACAGGCCGACCGCGGCGAACAGCAGCATCGGCTTGCGGCCGATCCGGTCGGACAGGTGACCGTACAGCGGCTGGATGAGGATCATGGTCAGCGAGATCAACGCCGACGCCAGCAGCGCGGTGGTGCGTCCGACACCGGCGTTCTCGGACAGGTAGGTCGGCAGGTACGTGTTGAGCACGTAGAACGCGACCGAGTTGAGCATGATCAGCCCGAGGTAGCTGAACAGCGGCCGGCGCTGGGTGCTGAAGGTCTGACGTACCGGCCGCGACTCGGTACGGTCCTGCTGCGCCAGCCGGGCGAAGACCGGGCTCTCCCGGACCCGGGTCCGCAGGTACAGGCCGGTCAGGCCGAGCGGCAGGGCGAGCAGGAACAGCGGCCGCCAGCCCCAGTCGTTGACGCCGTCCTCACCGATCAGGTGCGTCAGCAGCGCGGACAGGCCGAGCGCGGACAGGCTGGACACGTACGAGGACAGGTTGAACAGGCCGAAGATGGCGCCTCGACGCGACGCCCCGACGTACTCGTAGAGCAGTGCCGCCGCACCGAACTCGCCACCGGCGGAGAACCCCTGCACGAGCCGGAGTACGAGCAGCAGCACGGGTGCGGCCAGGCCGATGCTGGTGTAGGTGGGCAGCACGCCGATCGCCGCGGTGGCCACCGACATCAGGGCGATGACCACGACCAGGGTGCCGCGACGGCCGGTGCGGTCACCCCGGCTGCCGAAGACCATGCTGCCGAGCGGGCGGATCAGGAACGACAGGGCGAACACGCCGTAGGTGGCCAGCAGGCCGGCCGTGGGGTCGTCCCCGGGGAAGAAGTTGGCCGCGATGGCCGGGGCCATCACGCCGTAGATGGCGTAGTCGAACCACTCGACCGACACCCCGATCGTGGTGGCCCAGAACGCCTTGCGCTTGTCCGCGCTGCTCACGTCGAGCGACCGTGTCACCTGTCACCTCCTCCGCGTAGCCGTCACTCCGCACCGGTCGACGGGACGGCACCAGAGACGGTTGCCACGCCGGGGCAGATCGGGATTGATCACTGAGCGTTCCCGCGCAGTGCCCGGGGTCAGTCTCCGTGCCGCGCTCGCTCCAGGTCCAATACCGATGCTGTTAGCATCGATACCGTCATGGGTATCGATCCCACGTTTCAGCAGCTCAGAGTGTTCCTCGTGGTGGCGGAGGAGCTGCATTTCGGGCGCGCCGCAGCCCGTCTGCACCTGGCCCAGCCGCCGGTGAGCCGGCACGTGAAGGCGCTGGAGGCCGTGGTCGGTGCGTCGCTGTTCGACCGTACGGCACGCAGCGTGACCCTGACGCCGGCCGGCGCACTGCTGCGCCGGGAGGCCGAAGCCATGCTGTCGCGTTGGGACAGCACCACCGACCGGGCCCGCGACCTCGCCGCCGCGAAGTCGCGCACCCTGCGGCTCGGCTGCGTCGAGGCGATGGCGGTGGACGCGCTGCCCGCCGCGGTGGCCCGGATGCGGGCGCTGCGCCGGGATGTGGTGTGGGAGCTGAGCGAGGGCAACACCTCCGAGCTGCTGGACGGCTTCGCGGCCGCCCGGTTCGACTCGGTCCTGGTGCGCGGGCCGATACCGGTGGGCGCCGGGGTCGACTCGGTCGTGGTGCACAACGACGAACTGGTCGCCGCACTGCCCGCCGGGCACCGGTTGGCCGCGCCGGAGATCCCGCTGGACACGCTGGCCGGCGAGGACTTCATCGTCTACAACCGGCGGGCCAGAAGCGGCCTGCTGCCCGCGGTCCTGGCCGCGTGCGGCCAGGCCGGGTTCGCGCCACGGATCCGGTACGAGGCGCTGGGCACCCAGCTGGTCCTCGGTCTCGTCGCCGCGGGCGACGGGGTCTCGTTGGTCTCCGGTGTGGCGGCGCGGATGCCACACCGCGGCGTCCGGTTCGCCCGGTTGGTCGGTCGGCCGGCGATCTCGCCGATCGTGCTGGCCTGGCATCCGGACGTGCCCACCGCGGTGATGGCGGAGCTGGCCGAGCTGCTGCACATCGCGGCCGGTGACGGCCAGGGCGGCTGACCCCGGCGGGCTAGCCGGCCGCGGGGGTCGGCGGGAGCGGCAGCGGCAGGCCGGGCAGACCGTCCAGGCTCGTCCCGACGTGCTCCTTCTTCTCGAAGTAGGCGTTCAGCGACTCGTCGTCCTCCCGGGCGAAACGCCGGGCGTGCAGGTCCCGGTCCTGGTCGTACGACATGAACGGCACGGCGTAGCCGCAGGTGTCACGGATGCTCTCGGCCCGTACGACGATGATGGCGCGTAGCCCGTGCACACCGGTGTCGACGTCGGGGAAGTGCGCGGACAGCCCGTTCCACCGGGGGTCGTCACGGAAGACGGGCTCGCCCCGTCCGTGGATCCGGACGATGTTCGGCGGCCCCTCGAACGCGCACCACATCAGCGTGATCCGGCCGTTCTCGCGCAGGTGGGCGATCGTCTCGGCGTTGCTGCCGGCGAAGTCGAGGTAGGCCACCGTGTGCTCGTCGAGGATCGCCAGCGATCCGGTCAGCCCCTTGGGGGACAGGTTCACCGTGCCGTCGGCGGCCAGCGGCGCGGTCGCGGTGAAGAAGACGTGCTGGGCCTCGATGAAGTCGCGCAGCCGCCCGTCGATGCGTTCGTAGTACTTCCCCATACCCGCATTCTCGCCGGCCCGCGCCGCCGACCGCTGCCGCGTTTCCGACCCGTGGGCGTGACCGGGCTCGACGCTGTGGCGCACGCCTCGGCC
>JBAUUM010000122.1:0-15119 GCA_049582705.1 Actinocatenispora sp. | reverse complement strand
GTCGCCGGCACCGTACCGGCCGGTGGCGGGGCGCCCGCGCCGGTGTGCCTCGCCGCGGTCGGCCTCGGGACCACCGACCAGGTCGGGGCGCTGCACCGGGCCCAGGCGTACCTCGCCCGCGAGGTCGTCCGTCGACGTGCCCCGTCCGAGATCGACCTGCCCAGCGTGCGGGCCACCGACGGTACGACGTTCCTGTTCTGCGGTGACGGCGAGGACGGATCCCCGACCTGGCTCGACGACTTCGTCGCCCAGCCGTCCGCCGGGCACCCCGGCCACGGCCTGACCCGGATCGACCACGTCGCGGTGTCCCTGCCGTTCGACCAGTTCGACGCCGCCGTCCTGTTCGCCCGCTCGGTACTGGGCATGGTGCCCGGCGAGAGCACGGAACTGGCCGCCCCGTACGGTCTGGTCCGCGAACACGCGCTGGAGACCGGCGACGGGACGGTGCGCCTCATGGTCGGTACCACCCAGCCCGGCACGACGGCGTGCGCCGGGCATGTGGCCCTCGGGTGCGAGGACATCGTCACCACCGCCGAGGCGCTGCGCGCCGCCGGTGCGCCGATCCTGCCGGTGCCGGCGAACTACTACGACGACCTCGACGCGCGGTACGCGATCGATCCCGGTGACCTGGCGCGGATGCGTCGGCTCGACGTGCTGTACGACCGTACGGCGGACGGCGAGTTCCTCCACCTCTGCACCGGCACGCTCGGTGGCGGGCTGTTCCTGGAGGTCGTCCAGCGCGTGGGCGGATACGCCGGCTACGGCTCGGCGAACACCCCGGTACGACTGGCGGCCCAGACCCAGGCGGAGGCGCGACGGGCGCGGCCGTCGCGGCGGCGGGATCAGCCGGCACCGTGAGCGGACCCGGCACGGAGCGTGCCGGCGGGCGCCCGAACGGTATACCCCGGGCGTGGTGCCGTGGACGGAGTGGACAGGGGACAGATGTTTCAGTCATGATTGAAATGACTAGCATCTAGGCCACGGTGATCGAGGAGCAGCATGTCCAGCACGGACGACGATCCGCGCCCCGAGCAGTTGCAGCGATGGGTCGAGCGGGTGGCGGCGTTCTGCGCTGATGAGTGGGGCCTTCCGCCGATCACGGGTCGCATCCTCGGCTGGCTGATGATCTGCCACCCGCCGGAGCAGTCCGCCGGCGAGATCGCTGCGACGATCCGGGCGAGCCGCGCCTCGCTCACCTCCAACATGCGCTTCCTCACCACCATCGGGCTGGTCCGCAGGACCCGCCGCGCCGGGGACCGCACCGCCTACTACCGCATCGAGGAGGACGCCTGGCACAAGGTCATCCAACGAAAGATCGACAGTCTCGGCGCGTTCGGCGACATCGCCGAGGAAGGGCTCACCCTCGTCGGCGACGGCCCGTCCGCGGTACGCATCCATGCGGCAGGCGAGTCGGTGACCTGGTTGCGGGACATCGCCGCGCGGCATCCCCTGAAACCGCCAGCCACAGAATGAGGATCTCGTGCAACACCAACAGATCGACCTCGGTCCGGTCCAGGAGACGCTGCTGCTCACCCTCCACGCCAGGGCGCGCGACTGCACCTCGCCCGCACCGATCCTCGCCGACACCGCGTCGGCCACGCTCGCCGAGCACATCGACTACGACTTCGCCAAGCTGAAACTCAAGCGCGGTCTCGTCGCCAGCACCGCACTGCGCGCGAAGAAGATCGACGAGGCGGTGCGGTCGTTCGTCACCGAGCATCCCGACGCGGTCGTGGTCGATCTCGGCTGTGGGCTCGACACCCGGGTGCTGCGCTGCGATCCGCCGGTCGGCGTCGACTGGTACGACGTCGACTTTCCTGAGGTCCTCGACCTGCGTCGGCGGCATCTCCCGGAACGGTCACACCCGCTGGGCGGTGACCTCACCGCCCCGGGCTGGCTACGCGCCATCCCGAACGGTCGGCCCGCCATGATCGTCGCCGAGGGTCTGCTGCCCTTCATGCCCGGAAACTCGTTCCCCGCCATGGTCCGCGAACTGGCCGCTCACCTCCCCGCAGGCGAGCTGGTCCTCAACGGCTACACACGGTTCGCCGCCTGGGCGATGAAGTACCACCCGGCGATCAAGGCGCTCGGCATCAGGGCCGCCCAGGGCTTCGACGACCCGCGCGAGCCTGAGCACTGGGACGCGGGTCTCACCCTGGCCAGCGAGGAACTGTTGACCCGCGCCCGGGAGGTGGTCATGTTTCCGCAACCGTTACGTGGCTTCACCCGTCTGATCGCCGGCAGCACCGCGCTGTCGCGACAGGGCACCCGCATTCTGCGCTACCGGTTCTGAGCCGGCGACCCGTGGCTGATCCCACGGACCGTCCCCTGGGCCGGCGAACCGGCGTGACCTGCCGCGGGAACGGGACACGATGGGTGCCACCGGCTCGTCGTCGTTGAGGTACGCGCGCATCTGCGTCAGCGCGTGGGTCAGCAGCCGGGACACGTGCATCTGCGAGACGCCGGTCCGGCGCGCGATCTGGTCCTGCTTCATGTCGTGGAAGAACCGCAGGATGACGATGGTGCGGTCCCGCTCGGTCAACCGCCAGCGCCGAGCGTAGTGACAAGCGGTCAGCCGCGGTGTCCAGGGCCGGGTCGGCGGAAACTCTGCGCAGCGTGACGGGGCCGGTCCGGGGTGGCGATGGGAGGCGCAGGCGGAGTTCTCGGCATCGTGGTACTCCTCGTCAGCGATCCGGACGCAGGTCAACGGCTGGTTCGGCCACACAGGACCTTGTGCCGACATGGCCGTCCGTGGAACGGAACTCACCGGACACGCGAGTCGCTGACCGCGGTCATCCGCGGACGTGGTCGGAGTGAACTGCGGCCTGGCCGGTGGCACCCCCCAGAGCCACCGGCCGGCCAGCTGGTGATCACCGCCGCGATGCGCCCTGTCGGGTGCTGCTCGCCGCCGCGACGCGGTGATGTCGGATGTGCGGAAGGGTCGGGCTGCCGCTGTCCGGGATCCACGGGCTACGCGGTGACGGACACCGGCACGCGGTGAACCGCGTGGGGCGAGGGGCGACCCGGTCGGTGCGTTCACGATGATCGCCGTGTCTGGCTGCTCCCGGCGGCGTCCTCGGGCGTCTGCGCATGTGTCCCCCAGCTCGGCACCGATGGTCTGATCGGGTGCCGCCAGGGTCCGGGGCGACAGGTGGTGCGAAATGTGCGGTGCACGGCACCGTCTCATGACGTGCGATGGGCCGCTTCGATCACTGTAACCGGGTTTGCGTTTCGCGCAACCGGAGCGGCCCCCTCGTGCCGGAATATCGGGTCCGGCCGCTTCGAATCGCGCCGGTCCATCCCGCTTTCGAAGCCGGTTGCCGCCCCCCGAAAGGGGTCGCCAACCGGCGCGGGTGCGCCCACGTCGGTGCGATAAGGCGGAGAAATTTGACGCGTGAAATCGCACCGGCAGCGCTGATCGTACGACTTCGCGCTCACGGCGGCATTGAGGGCGGTCGCTCCCGTCAATGACGGAATCGTACCCACCGGTCGGAGGTAGGGCGCCTGTCTGGGATGGCGAAGCGGTGGATCGTCACAGGTGAGATGGCATGCGCGTCCGTTGCCGCTCGTCGCCTGATTGTGCGCCGAACCGCAGGACATCGTCCTTGGCGCAGTTGATCTGGTGAACGGTCGATCTGGATTCTTTTCTCCAGTAAGGACCTCGTCACGGCGTCCTCGGAGTTCGCCGGCATTCGTCGGCGTTTATGTCCGGTCAGCTGAAGATCATTCTCGGTTTCTCCTCCATTCAATTCAGTCATAGTCGGATATTTTCGCTTCAACGCCTAAGAGGGAAAGTAACTGTTATAGCCTTTTTCTGGTCGCATCGCTGCCTAGCTGGCGCTCGATGTCCTGCATCGAGCAACGGGTCAGGTGTCGGGATGATCCGATGAGTCGGGCCATATCGGCAGGGGCGGATGCTCGTGAGTTTGGGGGGAAGCTCGTGACATTGGCGATTCGTTCCACCCGCCCGCGTATCGCGCGGCGCGGTGTCCTGACGATCGTGGCGATAGGCGCCGCCGCGGGCGTGGTGGTGCTGGGCGCACTGGTGGGGCTGCCCGCAGCGCACGCGGCGCAGCCCACCGTCGGTCTGGGGACGGCCGAGTCCTTCGCGGTCCTGGCCGGCACCACCGTGACCAACACCGGTCCATCGATCATCTCCGGCAACCTCGGCGTCAGCCCGGGCACGGCGATCACGGGGTTCCCACCGGGACTCGTGATCAACGGTGTGCAGCACGCCGCCGACGCGGTGGCGCTGCAGGCTCAGACGGACCTGACGACCGCGTACAACGACGCGGCGGGGCGGACTCCCGCGATTGCCGTGTCGGCCGACCTGGGCGGGCAGATCCTCGCAGCGGGTGTGTACAACTCGGCGTCCTCGTTGGGCCTGACCGGCACCGTGACGCTGGACGCGCAGAACGACCCGAACGCGGTGTTCATCTTCCAGGCGGGCTCGACGCTGATCACCGCGTCGAACAGCACGGTGGCCCTGGTCAACGGGGCGAGCCCGTGCAACGTGTTCTGGCAGGTCGGAAGTTCCGCGACGCTGGGCACGAACACCACGTTCGTCGGGAACATCCTTGCCCTGACCTCGACGTCGGTGCAGACCGGCACCACCGTGGCGGGACGGGTGCTGGCGCGCAACGGTGCGGTGACCCTGGACTCCAACACGATCACCCGACCCGACTGCACGACGACCACGTCGCCCACGACGTCGCCGACCACGTCGCCCACGACGTCGCCTACCACCAGTCCCGGTGGTCCGAGCAGTCCTGGGGGCCCCGGTGGTCCGGGTGGTCCGGGTGGTCCGGGCGGTCCCGGTGGTCCCGGTGGTCCTGGGGGTCCGGGTGGTCCGGGCGGCAGCACCGGTCCTGGGGGTAACGGTGGTCCGGGCGGTCCCGGTGGTCCGGGTGGTCCGGGTGGTCCTGGGGGCAACGGTTCCGGGGGTAACGGTGGCCCCGGTGGTCCGGGCGGTCCGGGTGGTCCTGGGGGCAACGGTTCCGGGGGCAATGGTGGCCCCGGTGGTCCGGGGGGTCCGGGTGGTCCGGGCGGTCCGGGTGGTCCTGGGGGCAACGGTTCCGGGGGCAATGGTGGCCCCGGTGGTCCTGGGGGTCCGGGTGGTCCGGGTGGCCCGGGTGGTCCCGGTGGTCCTGGCGGTCCGGTCGTCATTCCCAGCGGGGGCCCCGCAACCGGCGTCGGAGGATCGACGCATCCGGCCAGCCACGCACTGGCCGCGACCGGTGCCACTGCCGGCCTCGGGGCAGCGGCGAGCGTAGGCCTGGTGGCCTGGCGTCGCCGACGCAAGCCGGTCGGGGACGGCGAGTTCAGCAGCGCACCGGGTAGGAATGCATGAGTTGGATGTCCTCGCCTGGCGGCGCGAGTCGCCAGGCGAGGGTCCGCCGGGCGCTGGATTCCCTCACCGAACGCTGGTGGGTACTGGCGATCGTCCTGGCCGTCATCGTCGTCATCGCCGCGGGTTCCGTGGTGGCGGTGGGTCTTGGTCAGGACCACGACCAGACCCACACCGCGGACCGGGTGGCCGCGTCACCCAGTTCGACGAGTTCGGGTCCGGCGATGGCCCGTTCGGCTCCCGTCTCGTTGGAGATCCCGGCCATCAACGTCCGGGTGCCGGTGTCCAGGCTCGGGCTCAACCCCGACCACACCGTCGAGGTGCCCACCGACTTCCAGCGGGCGGGGTGGTACCGACTCGGTCCCACCCCCGGCCAGGTGGGCTCCGCGGTGATCCTGGGGCATGTCGACTCGTACCGAGGGCCGGCGGCGTTCTTCCGTCTGCGGTCCCTGCGGGCCGGGGACAGGGTCGATGTGACCCTGGCCGATCACGAGGTCGTCCACTTCATGGTCAACAGGGTGGCGACATTTTCGAAGAAGCACTTCCCGTCCCGTCTCGTCTACGCATCGCACGGCTACCGGGCGCTCCAGCTCGTCACCTGCGGGGGCAAGTTCGACACAGAAGCCCGTAGTT
The DNA here is from genome assembly GCA_049582705.1 of Actinocatenispora sp. Taxonomy (GTDB): domain Bacteria; phylum Actinomycetota; class Actinomycetes; order Mycobacteriales; family Micromonosporaceae; genus Actinocatenispora. Next base: position 9,139 of record JBAUUM010000122.1, on the reverse strand, counting down.
ATGAGTCCAATGTCGTGGCCTTCACCTCGATGGTCGGAGCCGCCTCGATGCCCGGACAGAACGTCCCGGGCTCGCACGGCTAGTGCCGTGTGGCCTGCTCCACCGCGCTCAGGGCGGCCGGTGCCGTAGCCCTCGTCGGCTACCGCACCGGCCGCTCCGGCCGGACCACGGTTCCGGCGTGGATCGGACGTTGGCGACGACGATCGGTCGTCGGTTGGCCGGTCCGCGCTCGGCGACCTCCGCGGTCCGGACGACCCGACGCCAGGTGCGTACCGAGACCGTGGATGTCGCAGGCCGGGGAAGTGGCCTCACCGGGCCCATGCGACGCGTAGCGTCGGCAGTGCCTCGTCCGTTGGAGGTCCGCTCCGGGAACCTTCGGGTCCCTGGGCGGCGGGGCCCCACGCCTGTCCGGCCCGTCGGCACGGCCAGTCCCGGCGGGAGACGGGTAAGGAACGGTCCGGGATGCTTTCCGGGGCCGTTCCGGGGGCAGATGCGGTATGACGGTCACGCCGTGGCCGAAGGCGCGAAACACCCAGCGCCGCGTCTGGTGACGTGGTCCACGGCACGTCGTACCGGCATCCGATGTCCGCCTGGTCCGGCGGTGAGCAGCATGTCCGGGGCCGGGGGCGTGGCGCCTGCCGGTCGTCGGACCGACCACCTCACCTACGGCCGGCAGGAGCCCGATCGCGGCAGGTCCGCGTGCACCGCGGCGAGTGTCCGATCTGGACGCCGTCGACCATCCTCCGGTCGTTCACCGTGAGAGCTGGTACGGGAAGGCATCGCAGATCGACCGCGGTGCGGAGCGTACGAGGGAGAGAGAGACTTGAGCCATGTACAGGACAGGGTTCCGACAAGGAAGGTGACAGGCTTGTGCTGAGCGGAAAGGATCGCCACGTACTTCGGATGATCGAGGAAATGCTGTCCGAGGAGCATCCGAAGGGCGTGAGCGTCGCGGATGTCGCGGCGCGACAGAGTTGGGATCCCGCGGCCGTCGCGGAGAGCTTCCACAAGCTCAGGGAGGCCGACTGCGTCGAGTCGGACGACGACGGTGCGGGATCGGACCAGTCGACGGTGGTGACGCGGCTGACGCGTCGCGGGCGCCGTCAGCGCGACCACCGCGCCGGCATGCCTCAGCACCACCCGGCGTGAACGACCGGCCCTGAACGAACGGGCACCGGGCCCGGGGTACTGGCGCGTCGTGCGGAGCGCCGCCGCCGTTGCCGGACAGGGACCTCGTGGTCCCCGCGGCGCGGGTCGGCGGCGCTTCCTGCTTGCGCGGTGCGGTATCCGGTGCCGGAGTCGCGAACCGGGTCCGGTCAGCCGACGCAGCCGGGCACGGGCGAGATGCTGCCGGTGCAGTTGGTGGGTTCGTTGCGGGTGACCGGGCTGTGCCGCAGCCGGACTGTGCCGTTGTCGTTGTCGATCCCGCCGGGGGCCGCCACCGCGATGTTGTCGGTGACCGGGCTGTTCACCAGCGTGATCACCGCATCGCGGAAGTTCTTGATGCCGGCGGCGGTGCCCTGCGCGGTACCGATGTCGAGCGACGAGTGGTTCGCGACGATGCGCGTCGCGGTGACGGTCATCGTGCCGAAGTTCGCGATGCCGCCGCCCTCTCCGGGTACGACGAACGGCGAACCCGGGTAGCCCACGTCGCCCCCGGTGATCCGGCTGGCGAGCACGGACATCGACCCGGTGTTCCAGACGCCACCGCCGAAGATCCCGGCCCGGTTGCCGCTCAGGGTGCTGGCCACCATCACCAGGGTTCCGTTGTCGTCGTTGGCCACGGCACCACCGTTGCCGATGACCGACGGCGCGGCGTTGTCGAGGAACCTCGTACGGACGAGGCGCATCGTGCCGTTGGTGTTGTAGACGCCGGCCCCGATGAGGCCGAAGTTGTGCTCGAACGTGCTGTCGACCAGCGTGACGTTGCCGCCGTCGCTGCCCACGGCGCCGCGGCCGCTACCGACCTGCGGTACGCCGTTGGCCGTGAAGGTCGTCGCGTTGGTGAGCAGCCGCCCGCCGTCGTGCACGAGGACCGCGTTGCCCGGCCCGCCGCCCGGCTGCTGGGTGTCGTCGATGCCGCCCGACATGGTCAGGCGGTGCAGTACCAGCCGCCCGGCGGTTGAGGGTACGTCGAAGAACCGGAACGGGTCGGCGACGTCGTCGGCCCGGGAGATCGTGGCGTTGTTGCCGTTGACGGTGATCGGTGAGGTGATCTGGGGCAGACCGTTGGAACTGCCGTTCGCGTCCTGGTTGTCGACCGCGGTCAGCGCGTAGGTGCAGGATCGCGCCAGGTTGAGCACGCCACCCCGGTGCGCGTTGGCGTTGGTGATCGCGGTGATCAGCGCCGCGGTACCGCAGGGGACGGTGGTCACCCTGGGGCGTCCGTAGTCGGCACTGGCCGCGGCCGCGGGTGCGGCCACGGTGAGGAGGAGGGCGCCTGCCAGTGCTCGGGCGATGAGCATCTAAGACCTTCCCTTCGATCGAGCCGCCGACCGGGTCCGGACATCGACCCGGCCCGATTCGTATGCCAGGCGAAGCTATCCATTTCGCCCCAGGTCGGGTTGTGCGATGAGGAATGTTTCATCCGTTGGAGAGCCAAGTACGCCAACCGGACCACGTGACCGTTCCCGGTGCTGGCGGGCAGGAATCGCGGCGCCGTCCGGCCGTTGCCGGATGGCGACCGTCGGGTCCGTTACGGCGTCGGCTGTCGCGGCTCCGCCGCGTCGACGGGGAGGTCGGCGTCGAGCGCGGTGCCGTCGCCGCGCCTGCTGGTGACCACGAGGGTGCCGCCGAGGGACTCCACCCGGTCCCGCAGACCGAGCAGGCCGGTGCCGCGCGCGGGATCCGCGCCACCGACGCCGTCGTCGGAGACCGTCACCCGCAGCCGGTCGCCCCGCTGTGCCACGGTGACCTGGGCGCCGGTCGCGTCGGCGTACTTGGCCGCGTTGGTCAACGCCTCGGCGACCACGTAGTAGGCGGCGGCCTCCACGGGGTCGGGAAGTGCCGCCTCGATGTCGAGGTCGAGCTGCACGCTCAGCGGCGTGCGACGGGCGAGGGCGCGCAGCGCCGCCCGCAGCCCTGCCTCGGTGAGGATCACCGGGTGGATGCCCCGCGCCACCTCGCGCAGGTCGTCCAGGGTTTCGCCCACCCCGTCGGCGATCCGGGCGATCTCGGCGCGCAACGGGGAGGCCCCGTCGGTCGTCTCCACCTCCATGGTGCGCAGGCCGAGAGCGGCGGACACGAGGCGCTGCTGGACTCCGTCGTGCAGGTCGCGTTCCACCCGTCGACGGGTCTGGTCGATCGTCGCCACCACCCGCGCCCGGGACTCGACGAGATCCTCGCGCGCCTGGGAGTTGGCGATGGTGGTCGCGGCCAGGCCGGCGAAGTCGCCCAACCGGTGCTCCGCGTCGGCCGGAAACGGCTCCTCCAGTGTGGACATGGCGACGATGCCGCCCCAGATCCGTGCCTCCACGGTGATCGGGGCGCCGACCGCCGAATGCATGCCGGCCCGCCGGAGCCGGTGTACCACCGGCCCGGATGCCGCGTCGATGTCGTCGATCCGGGCCGCGGCACCGGTGCGCTGGATCACGCTCGGCAGGTTGTGACCGTCCATCGGGACGCGGGCGTCGACGGGCAGGCCGGCGCCGGACGCCGCCCACCCGGCCATGATGGTGGCGGTGCCGTCGGCCTCGTAGCGGAACAGCCGGGTGCCGTCGACCCGCAGCAACCGACCGACCTCCTCGGTCACCGCGGTCAACACCCGTGACGTCGGTACGGCACGGGCGACGAGGGTGGCAACGCGCCGCAGGGCGGCCTGCTCGTCCGCGAGCCGGGTGAGTTCGTCGCGACTGTGCCGCAACGAGGCTCCCATGCTGTTGAAGGACCGCTGCAGGACGCCGACCTCACCGACGCCACTTTCCGGCATCCGGGCCGACAGGTCACCGCCGGACAGTTGACCGGCCATCGTCGCGCCCTGCCGTACCGGTCGCAGTATCGCGTGCGAAAGGTAGATCGTGAACGCGATGACCAGCGCGACCGAGACGACGGCGCCGGCCGTACCGGCGATGGTCGCCGCGGTGGTGGCCTGCTGGGCCTGTGCGATCCGGACCGCGCGGTGCCGCTCCGCCACGGACGTGAGGACGTCGAACTGGTGGCGCAGCCGGTCGATCCGTACCCGCCCCCGCGTGACGGTGCCCGTGTCGGTGGCGGACGCGTCACCCCGGCGGCTGGCGTTCACGACCGGTACGGAGTAGTCGTGCACGTACGCGTGGACCGATCGGGCGATCCGCTGCGCCCGTACGCGTTGCATGTCGTTGTCCGGGTTTCTGAGCTGTTCGGTCAGTCGGCCGGACTCCGCCGGTATCCGGGCACGCGCCTGCTGCCACTCGTCGAGCGAGACGGACCGGTGGGTCAGGGCGTACCCGCGCTGGCCGGTCTCGACGTCCGCCACCAGCCGCTGCAGCTTGTTCGCCACCGCCAGGGTCTCCTGCGTGTGCCGGGCACCCTCGGCGGCGTCGCGCTGCACGACGATCGCGGAGATCAGGAACGCGAAGACGCCGCCGATGATCAGTGCCAGCACCATGCTCACGACGAGCGTCCGCTGGACGAGTCCGCCCCGGGTCACCGCGGTCGGCTCCGACGTCCGTCCCGCGCGGTCCTCGCCGTACCGAGGGACCGGCCGGTGGTGCCGGGGGCCGGGACCTGGGCGGGCGCGCCCTCGCGGCGATGTCGCCGCGTGCCTGTCGTCGGGCCACTTGTCAGGAGCATCCGGATCACACCACCACGGGGGCCGTTGCCTGCACGAGCCGTACGGATGGGACACGGCGCCCCGCCCGCCGTGGACCGGGCCCGCCGCACCAACGATACGCACGGTCGTGGCGTACCCCCGACCGTGCGGGCCGGGCTGCGGGATCCACCCCCGGTGGTGGTCCCGGATCGTGTCCCTAGTATGGGAAGGGCTTGCCAACCCTCCGGGATCGTTGCTGCGGCAAGCGAAGTGCCGGTGCGCTGTCGATGCCGGCGCGTGCTCGCTCACTGTCGTCACCGAGGAGCCTCAGCGGACATGACGGACGGCACGGCATCCCGACTCTGGTGGGGATATCTACTGTGCGGTGTCCTCGTTGTCGCCGTGTACTACGCGATTCCGGGCAGTGGTACCGGAATGGCGGTCCGCGTCGCGGTGTACGGCATGTTGAGCATCTCCGCTGCGGTGGCCGTCTTCTGCGGTGTCGCCCGCTGGCGCCCGCGCCCGATGCTGCCGTGGCTGTTGATCGGTTCCAGCCAACTGCTGTACGCGGTCGGCGACCTGTACTTCTACGTCAACCACTACCTGCTGCACGTATCCGCGTATCCGGCCCTGTCCGACCTGTTCTACCTGCTGCACTATCCGCCCGTGGTCGTCGGGCTCGTGCTGCTGATCCGACGGCGCCGGCGGCGACCGGACCTGGCCGGCCTGCTGGACGCGGCGATCCTCGCGGTGGTGGCGGCGATGCTGTCGTGGCTGTACCTGCTCGCGCCGCAGACCCAGCTGGACCTGCCGTTGCTGGTGAAGGCGACGTCGCTGGCGTACCCGGTGCTGGACCTGGTACTGCTCGCGGTGAGCGTCCGGTTGATCCTCGGCGGCGGGCGACGCCCGACGGCGTTCTTCCTGTTGTCCTCCAGCCTGCTGGTGATCCTGGCGGCCGACGCCGCCTACGCCCCGGTGCAGTTGACCGGAACGTACGACAGCGGCAACTACCTCGACGCGATCTGGCTGGTCGGTAACCTCCTGCTCGGCGCCGCCGCCCTGCACCCGACCATGGCGCAGCTGAGCGACTCCACCGAACCGCCCCGCTCCGCGCTGGGCACCGCCCGCATCGTCGCACTGTGTCTGGCGGCGCTGCTCGCGCCGGTCACCCTCGTCATCCAGGACCTGCGGGGTGAGCTGCGCAGCGTGCTGGTGGTCGCGGCGGCGTGCGGTCTGCTGATCATCCTGACCATCGCCCGGCTCGCCGGGCTCGTCGTCGAGCAGCGCAAGCTGGCCGTCACCGACTCACTGACCGGACTGAACACCCGGCGCTACTTCGAGGCGCAGCTACCGGTGCAGCTCAACCGCGCACGCCGCGCCGGTGGCTCGCTGACGATGCTGATCGTCGACGTGGACCGGTTCAAGTCCATCAACGACCGGTACGGGCACCCCGCCGGCGACCGCGCCCTGATCGAGATCGCGGCCCGGATCCGTACGGGCGCCCGGGCCAACGACATCCTGGCCCGCTACGGCGGGGAGGAGTTCGCGCTGCTCGCCCCGAACGCCGGGCTCGACGAGCTGCGGACGATCGCCGAACGGTTGCGGCACCAGGTGTCCCGCAGCCCGGTACAGGTGGCCGACCATGTCTGGATCACCGCCACGGTGTCGGTGGGTGCGGCCAGTTTCCCGCAGCACGGCGAGACGCTCAGGTCCCTGGTGGAGACGGCGGACCGGGCACTGTACGCGTCGAAGCGCAGCGGCCGTGACCATGTCACCGTCGGCGCCGTCCAGGCGACGCAGCCGGGTTCCGAGGGGGCCGACGATGCGGTGGTGGCGCACCTGTGTCAGATGGCCGACGAGGTCGACGCCCGGCTGTCCGGTTGCCAGCACAGCGATGTGGTCGGCCAGTGGAGTGCCCTGCTGTGCACCGAACTCGGCTGTGCCGACGCCGTGGTACGCCGTGCCGCGCTGGCCGGTCGGCTGCACGACATCGGCAAGATCGTGGTGCCGGAACGGATCCTGACCAAGCCCGACCCGTTGACCGGGGACGAGTGGCGGGCGCTGCGGGAGCATCCGGACCACGGCTACCGGATCGCCCGGACGGTTCCCGGGCTCCGCGACGTTGCCGAGGTGATCCGGCAGCACCACGAACACTTCGACGGCACCGGCTACCCGCGTGGCCTGGCCGGCGCCGGCATCCTGCTGGAGGCCAGGGTGGTGGCGGTGTGCGACGCGTGGGCGGCGATGCGCGCCGATCGCGCGTACCAGACGCAGTTGACTCCGGACCAGGCCGTGGCGGAGCTGCGCGATGGCCGGGGCGGCCAGTTCGATCCCCGCGTGGTGGACGCGTTCCTGGACCTGCACGGCCGCGGCCGGATCGGCGCGCTGGCGCGGCTGGACGGCTCGTCGCCGGCGGTGGTGCGGGTCGACTGACCGCCGCGCGGTCACCGGTGGTGCAGCGGACGCCCCTGGCAGCGGGGGTCCTCGCTGGTGTCCCGCCGGGCCGGCGCGAGCCAGGCCAGCATCGGCTGCTCGACCTGCCACCCGTCCACGTCCACCGGGACCACCGGGATCTGGCCGTCGTCGGGGCAGATCGTCTCCGAGACGACGTCGTCGTTGACGAAGAAGTGCACCCGGCTCTGCCGGTCCAGCACGATGGTCATCCGGTCGTTGACCGCGATCACGTAGCCGAGGGTCACCCGCGGCGCGGCCGGCTGCGCGGTGTTCGTGGTCTCCAGCGCCACGGCGGGCAGGATCGGTGCCTTGAGGAAGTTCGCGCCCACCACGAGCGGGGCGGCGAGTACCGCGACGACGGCGACCCAGCGGGTCACCTGGCCGGCCGCCCGGCGCGGAACCGGCCCGGTGAGCAGCATCGCCAGCGCCGGAGGTACGAGCAGCAGGGCCGCGGTGCCCAGTTCGCCGCTGCCGAGCGTGGTCAGGATCGCCGGGCCGGTCCACGCGTACTCGACGACGGCGACGGCGGCCGGCACCCAGACGCACATCGTGCGGGTCAGCCGGCGCCGGCCGGGGTAGCGGCGGCGGGTCTCCAGCCCGAGCGTCGCGACGGCCATCATCGCGAGCAGCGGAAGGAACCGCAGCTGCCAGGTCAACGCGCCGAGCATCGTGACGAGCCCGACCACCCAGCTCGGGATCCGCAGGCCGGCGCGTACCAGCCCGGAGGCGCGTGCGCCGGGCCCGGGCACGCTCACCGCGTACAGCGCGCCGAGGAACCGGCCCACCAGTACGACCAGGGGCAGCGTCCAGACCAGCGTGATCAGCAGCGTGCTGACCAGGCCCAACGGGCTCACGTTCTGCACCAGCAGCAGCATGGTCTGCAGGTTCTGCCGGCTCAGGTACCAGAGCCGCAACAGCAGTAGCAGCAGCGGGAACGCCGGCAGTACGGTCAGCAGCCACTGCTGGTTCCCGCCCTCGGCGGCGCGGGCGTGGTCCTGATCGGTCATCGGTGGGTTCCGGGCCGCACCGCCAGCGCCTCGTCGCGCTGCCAGGGCCACTCCCGTACCCGTACCTTGGGCACCTCCGGCTGCTCGCCGTTGGCGACCTCCTGCGGCAGGCTGTCCGGCTGCTCGGGGCGCAGGTTACGGTCGAACGCCTTCTCCCACCGGTCGTCCGCCGGGTCGTACCGGGAGTGGTACAGCGACAGGTTGACCAGCGTCCGCAGCGCGGTGTTGCTGCCGGTGTTGATGCCCCACTGCTCGTCGATGTCGATGCCCAGGGCGTGCAGCCGCAGCTCGTCGGGGTGGGCGTGCACGAACCCGGCGAGGATGACGGCGTCGGTGGTGACCGCGTCGACGTGGTGCGCGAGCAGTTCGTCGACGCAGTCGCTGATCTTGTTCTTGCCCACGACGTTCGACTGGTTGGCCTGCCGGAGAGCGACCGACGTGGACGTGGTGATGGTGCAGACCTTCTCGTCGGCCAGGTCGTTGAACGACTGCACGGACGGGTGGTCGCGTCGGGTCAGGACCGACTGCGCGGTACGCAGGTACGGCGCGCTGAAGTGCACGCCGGGCAGCGCCGCCCGGTGCGGGGTGATGCTGAACGCCGCGACGGCGAGGTCCACGGTGGCGAACTGGTTGCCCTGGCGCGCCTGCATCCGGGCCCGGTCCTTGCTGTCCATGGACAGGAACCGGACCGCGTCGCGGTCGAAGCCGAGGTCCGAGGCGACCAGGTAGGCGATGTCGATGTCGAAGCCGGAGTACTGACCGGTGGCGGGGTCCTGCACCGCGATGCCCGGCTGGTCGCCGATGACGCCCACCAGCAGGTCGCGCTTGCCGACCAGCCCGGCCTGCTGGATGAGGTCGTCCTTGGAGGGCGGACCGGAGTGCACCACCGCCGTCGTCGCGACGACGACGGCGATCAGCACCGCCGCGGCGACGCCGACGAGGCGCAGCG
>JBAUUM010000121.1:0-19347 GCA_049582705.1 Actinocatenispora sp. | reverse complement strand
GGGCCGCGCCGCGGACCGGCTGAGCAGCGTGCGCGGTGCGCTGGCCCGGCAGCGGGCGCTGCGGCTGCGGTACTACACGGCGGGCCGGGACGAGACCACCGACCGGGTCGTGGACCCGATGCGGCTCCTCGCGGTGGGCGCCTGGTCGTACCTGGAGGCGTGGTGCCGGCGGGCGGAGGCGGTGCGGCTGTTCCGGCTGGACCGCATCGACGAGCTGACCGAACTGTCCGAGCCGGCCGCGCCGCCGCCGGAGGCGCAGCCCTCCGACCTGCGCGGTGGTGTGTTCCAACCCACCCCGGACCAGCCGCTGGTCACGCTGCGGGTGCAGCGCGGGGCGCGGTGGATCACCGAGTACTACCCGTGCGAGGAGGTGGCCGCGCAGCCGGACGGCACCTGGCTGGTGCGCCTGCGCGCCTCGGACCTGTCCTGGGCCTGCCGACTGGTACTGGGGCTCAGCGGCGAGGTGGACGCGCTGGGGCCGCCCGAACTGGTGTCCCTGGTGGGCACGGAGGCCCGCGCCGCGTTGGCCCTGTACCAGTCGACGGGCGACGGGCCGGTCGCTGAGCCCGTGGCGGGCGCGGCGTTGTCCGACAACCCGCCGCGTTGAGCCGTACCGGCGGTACCGGGCCGGCTGGTGGGCTATCGTCGCGCTGTGCGTGAGGTCTGGTATGTCGTGATCGCGGTCGTCGTCGTGGCCGTGGTCGCGCTGGTGATGAGTGCGGTGTCCCTGCTGCTCCGCCTCGGCCCGCTGAAAAGGGCCATGGTCCGGAGTCGGCGCCGGGGCGACGAGGCCCGGGCGCTCGTGCAGCGTCTCCACGAGCTGGACGGGACGGTGACGGTCGTCCGGACCCGGGCGGCGGGCATGCAGCAGCGCCTCACCGTACTGGCGGGGAACCGGAAGAACGCCCCCTAGTTCGGGCAGATCGGTCGCGGTCGGGGCGGCGCGGTTGACGTGAGGCCCCGGGACGGCGAGACTTCAGCCGCCGGCCCGCGAATGTGGTCGGCCGGCCGGAGACGTTCCCCACCGAGGAACGTAGGATGGGTGGGTCTTCGCACCAGGAGGTGGAACATGTTCAATGGTCTGAGGCCATGGCACATCGCTGTTCTTGTGGTGGTGCTGATCCTCCTGTTCGGGGCGAAGAAGCTCCCGGACGCCGCGCGGGGCCTCGGCCGGTCGCTGCGCATCATCAAGGCCGAGACCAAGACGCTGCGCGACGACGACGACGACCGTGACCTGCGGGAGAAGGCCGACGCTGCGCACGGGCGGAAGCCACTGGAACCTGAGACGGGCGATGACGAGGCTTCCCCGCTGAAGGATCCGTCGGAGCGTGAGCCGGCGGCCAAGAAGTCCGCCGAGCGCTGATCCGCGTAACGCGTTGAGTCCTATCCTGAAGCGTCGTCGGGCTGAGGAGTTCGAGCGCGCTAGCGACGGCTCCATGCCTCTCATGGAGCATCTGCGCGAGCTGCGGAGCCGTCTGTTCAAGGCGTCTGTGGCCATACTCCTCGGCTTCATCGCCGGCTACGCGGTGTCCAAGCCAGCTCTGCAGTTCCTGTCCGAGCCGTACTGCAAGCTCGCGATCTCGCATGGCTCCCTGGGCGGCAACAGGTGTGATCTGATCGCGCTCGGACCCACTGACTACTTCGTGCTGAAGCTGAAGATCGCCCTGTACCTGGGTCTGGTGGTTGCTTCGCCCATCTGGTTCTACCAGCTGTGGGCATTCATTGCGCCGGGTCTGCACCGACATGAGCGTCGGTGGGCGTACGGCTTTTCCGGGGTTGCGGCGCCGCTGTTCCTGGGCGGCGCGTTCCTCGCCTATCTCGTTGTGTCGCGTGGCCTGGAGTTCCTGCTTCCCAGCAACGGGGACCAGGTCAAGGCGATGCTCGACGTCACGCAGTACATCGGCTTCGTGACCAAGCTGATGATCGTTTTCGGCCTGTCGTTGGAGTTCCCGCTCGTATTGGCGCTGCTCAACGTGGTCGGAATCCTCAGTGCGAAGCGGCTACTCGGCTGGTGGCGAATCGCGGTCTTCGTGATGTTCGTGATATCTGCCTTTGTCACACCCACGCCGGACCCGTTTGGTATGACCGCCTTGGCGATGCCGATGGTCCTGCTGTATTTCGGCGCGGTCGGGTTCGCCTTCATCAATGACCGTCGTCGAGCGCGTCGGAAGACGGCGGAATTCGGTGAGGTCGGTGACGACGAGGCCTCCGGACTGGACGTCAGCGTCGACCCGGTGGACGAGCTGGAACCAGTAGGCGCCCCGGAACCGGTACACGCGAGCGACCTACCCGACGAGGAACCTGTCCGGCCGCGCCGGCAGCGCCGGTTCGACGACAGTACCTGAGCGGGATGTCGCGTGGTGAGGGTCGCGTGCGGTCGACCCTTGGTCGCGAACAGGCCTGGCTGATGGCCTTCGGTACGGGAACAGAGCTGCGTAGGTTGGTATTCAACGGGGGATTCGCGGACCATGAGGCGGCCTGCGTCGGAATTGTGACACCGGTGTCCGCTACCCGGGTCGCACACGGTGGGTTGGCGTCGGCGAAGACAACGGGCGTGGTCGGCGCGTAGCCGTAGGGACATAGGCCAGGCTCGTTCACAATGCTTGCACGCAAGTGTCGAGTATGCGATAGTTATAATGCATTGCCTAGTTATTTCCTCGTTGATACAGTTTGGTCTTCTTTCCTTCGAGAAGGGGATCAAGATGAGAACGAGACGCTCGATCAACATGGTGCTTACTGCAGCAGCATTCAGCGCATTGGTGCTTCTCATGCCATCCGTGGCCGCGGCGCACAATATGAGTGTTGCCGGACCCACCGCATGCGGATGGCTGGACGTGCAAGCGTGTGGACACGGCGGGGTCCAGCAGTCCCACACTCACATTTACTCTTGTGACGATGACGCTGACGGCTACATGTACTTCATAGCTTATACGCTGAAATCAGGAAAGTTCGGCCAAGTATTCGATGGTAACGGATCGAAGTCGGGGTGTGGTGGCAAGACGGTCGGGAGTTCGTCCAACCCGATCCGCCGGTTCAAGGGATGCTCTGCCGGAAAGGTTGGTGGCGCCAATCTCTGTACCGCGTGGCTCGATGCGTAGGAGCGAAATCCACGTCTGTACGGATCTGCATCGGCTTCAGGTTCAAGAGTGGTTCCTTGCTTCAAATTGATCTGAGTTGTTGCGACTTCCGTGAGTTCTGTAATGCAGCCGCCATGCGGGTGCGAGCTTCTTGCGGCCCGCCGGGTACCGTCATCGCGTGATCGTTGGGTCTGAGGTGGCCGTGCTGGCCAACCCCCTTGCGGGTCGCGGCCGGCGCGCGGGCGTCCTGGCCGATGTCGTGGGTCGGCTGCGGGCCGCCCGGTTGACGCCGAAGCTGCTGCGGGCCGGCAGTCGGCAGGAGGCGCTGGAGGCCTGCCGCGAGGCGGTGGCCGACAAGCCGGCCGCGTTGCTGGCCGTCGGCGGCGACGGCACGGTGCATCTGGCCCTCCAGGCGGTGGCCGGCACCGGCGTGCCGCTCGGCGTGGTGCCGGTGGGCACCGGCAACGACTTCGCCAGCGCGCTCGGCGTGCCGACCGGGGAGCATCCGGCCATCAAGGCGGCCGTGTCCGCGATCGCCGAGGGTCGCACCCGCGTCCTGGATCTGGGTCGGGCGTCGCACGCCGGCGAGCCCGGCATGTGGTACGGCACGGTGCTGTCGGCGGGGCTGGACTCGTCCATCAACGAGCGGGCCAACCGGATGCGCTGGCCGAAGGGACCCCGCCGGTACGACCTGTCGATCCTGGTCGAGATCGCGAAGCTGGCGCCGCGGGACTACAAGCTGGTCCTCGACGGGGAGCCGCAGGAACTGTCCGCGATGATCATCGCGGTCGGCAACGCCGCGAGCTACGGCGGTGGGCTGCGCATCTGCCCGCACGCCGAGCTGTCCGACGGGATGCTGGACCTGACCGTCATCGGGCCGATCGGCCGGGGCACCGCGATGCGGATCAAGTCGTCGGTGCGCAAGGGCACCCACCTGGAGCATCCGGCCGTGTCGCATCACCACGTCCGCACGATCGAGATCCACGGCCCGTCGATGCACACCTACGCCGACGGCGAGCGTGCGCTGCCGCTGCCGGTGACCGTCGAGTGCGTGCCCGGCGCGCTGCACGCGTTGGGCTGACCGCCGCCGCGTCCCCGGGTCGGCCCCCGCGCCGACCCCGGTGCCCGGCCGGGCGGCCTCAGGCGTGGATGCCGACCAGGTCGAGCACGGAGGTCAGGCCGTGCTCGGTGTCCGGTTCGGACGCCGGCAGGATCAGGGTCGGGCAGCCGATCGCGCCGGCCGCGGCGTCGGCCTGGGTGTCGCCGACCATCAGGGTCTGTTCCGGCTCGGTGCGTACCGCGGCGCACCCACGCAGGAAGATCGCCGGATCCGGCTTGCACGTGCCGAGCTGGTAGGACAGCAGCCAGTGGTCGATCAGGTCGGCGATGCCCAGGGCGGTGACCACCGGCAGGATGTCGAAGCCGATGTTGCTGACCACCGCCACCGGCACGCCGTGCTCGCGCAGCGCCAGCAGGGTGGGCAGGGTGTCCGGATACAGGCACCAGCCGTCCGGGTCGAGCAGCCGTTCGTACAGCGCCTCGGGCAGCCCGGCGATGCCGCTGTCGACCGTGGCGGCCAGGCCCGTGTACGCGGCGCGGTGCGCGTGCTCGGACAGGTCCCGGTCGGTGTAGACCTCGGACAGGGCGGGCGGGATGCGGCCCGGACGGGGGCCGCCCGCTCGGCCGGCGGTCACCAGTGCGTCGGCCAGCGCCGCCCTGCGGGCCTGGTCCAGGTCGCTGCCGCAGGCCCGGGCGGCCAGGCGTACCCAACGGTCGGCGGACTCCACCTGCGCGATGGTCCCGTGGAAGTCGAGCAGGACGGCCCGTGGTCGGTGACGACCGTTCAGGTGGGCGGGCGATCCTGGCGGACCGGCGGGGGAAGCGGGGTGGTGACTGGTGGCATCCGGCACGCCAGCACGATACCCAGACCGGTGGGGCAGTCCGCGCCGGTGTAGGTCGCGCCAGCGGTTACGACCGTAACGCCCGATACGACCGATCTATGCCGGCCGTGCCGGGGACGCCGTCGGCGCCGACCGCATAGCCTTGTGGTATGACCAGCCCTTCCGCGCGTTATGCCGCGGCCCGGGACCGGGCGGCGCATCCCGCGTTCACCGAGTTCACCGCGGAACTGAGCTTCGCTCCGGACCCCTTCCAGATCGAGGCCTGCCGTGCCCTGGAGGCCGGGGGCGGGGTACTGGTGTGTGCGCCCACCGGAGCCGGCAAGACCGTCGTCGGCGAGTTCGCCGTGCACCTCGCGCTCGGGCGGGGCCGCAAGTGCTTCTACACCACCCCGATCAAGGCGCTGTCCAACCAGAAGTACAACGACCTGGTGGCCCGGTACGGGGCGGACCGGGTCGGCCTGCTCACCGGCGACAACGCCGTCAACCCGGACGCCCCGGTGGTCGTGATGACCACCGAGGTGCTGCGCAACATGCTCTACGCGGGTTCGCCGACCCTGGAGGGCCTCGGCTACGTGGTGATGGACGAGGTGCACTACCTCGCCGACCGGTTCCGCGGCGCGGTGTGGGAAGAGGTCATCATCCACCTGTCGGCGTCCGTGGCGCTGGTGTCGTTGTCCGCGACGGTGTCCAACGCGGAGGAGTTCGCCGACTGGCTGGTGACCGTGCGGGGGCGCACCAGCGTGGTGGTCTCCGAGCACCGGCCCGTGCCGCTGTGGCAACACATGCTGGTCGGGCGGAGGATGTTCGACCTGTTCCACGACCGTGCCGCGGCCCGCAAACACGAGGTGCATCCGGAACTGCTGCGCTACTCCCGGGACCAGCTGCGCCGGCTGGAATGGTCGGGCGGCCGTCGTGGGCGGCCCCGCCGCTGGCAGCCGCCGGCCCGGCCGGAGGTCGTCGACCGACTCGACGGCGCGGGACTGCTGCCGGCGATCCTGTTCGTGTTCAGCCGGGCCGGCTGCGACGCCGCCGTGTCCCAGTGCCTGGCCTCCGGACTGCGGCTGACCACCCCCGACGAACGGGCCGAGATCCGTGCCGTGGTGGAGAGCCGTACCGGCACGATCAGCGGCGAGGACCTGACGGTCCTGGGCTACTGGGACTGGCTGGAGGGGTTGGAGCGGGGCCTTGCCGCCCACCACGCGGGCATGCTGCCCGCGTTCAAGGAGGTCGTGGAGGAACTGTTCGTCCGCGGCCTGGTCAAGGCCGTGTTCGCCACCGAGACCCTCGCCCTGGGCATCAACATGCCGGCGCGCTGCGTGGTGCTCGAGCGGCTGGTCAAGTACAACGGCGAGGCCCATGTCGACATCACGCCCGGCGAGTACACCCAGCTGACCGGGCGGGCCGGACGCCGGGGCATCGACGTGGAGGGCCACGCGGTGGTCCTCTGGTCGCCGGAGACCGATCCGCGGCACGTCGCGGGCCTTGCCTCCACCCGCACGTATCCGCTGCGCTCCAGCTTCCGGCCCTCGTACAACATGGCCGTGAACCTGATCGAGATGCTCGGCTCGGAACGGTCCCGGCAGCTGCTGTCCCGCAGCTTCGCGCAGTTCCAGGCCGACCGGTCGGTGGTCGGCCTGGCCCACCAGGTACGCCGCAACGAGGAGAACGCCGCTCAGCTCGCCGAGCGGATGACCTGCCACCTGGGCGACTTCGGCGAGTACTTCTCCGTCCGCGCCGCGATCAGTCGGCGGGAGAAGGAACTGGGGCGCGAGGGCAGCGCGAACCGGCGGACGCAGGCGTACGGGGCGCTGCAACGGCTGAAGGTCGGTGACATCATCCGGATCCCCGGCGGTCGGCGGGCCGGGCTGGCCGTGGTGCTCGACCCCGGCACCTCCGACATGGGGGAACCGCGTCCCGTGATCCTCACCGAGGACCGGTGGGCGGGCCGGATCGCCGCGTCGGAGTTCACCGCGCCGGTGCATCCGCTGGGCCGCATCCGGGTGCCCCGGCACTTCAACCACCGGTCCCCGCAGGCGCGGCGCGACCTGGCGGTCGCGTTGAGCCGCGCGGAGATCTCCGACTCCGCCGAGCCGCCCCGCGCCCGTCGCCGCCGGGGGGTGAACACCGCGGACGATCCGGAACTGATCGACCTGCGGTACCAGCTGCGCCACCACCCGTGCCACCAGTGCTCCGACCGGGAGGACCATGCCCGGTGGGCGCAGCGGCACGACCGACTGGAGCAGGAGACCGCCGAACTGCGGTCCAAGGTCGCCGGACGCACCGGTTCGCTGGCGCGGATGTTCGACGACGTGTGCACCATGCTCGCGGGGCGCGGCTATCTGGAGCCGGCGCGGGACACGACGCAGCCGGGCAGCGACCACCGGGTCACCGCGGCCGGCCACACCCTGTCGCGGATCTGGGCCGAGACCGACCTGTTGGTCGCCGAGTGCCTGCGCACCGGAGTGTGGGCGGAGCTGAACCCGGCGGAACTCGCCGCCGCGGTGTCCACGCTGGTGTACGAGGCGCGGCGGGAGGCGGAGGATCGGGTTGCGGTGCCGGGCGGCCCGGTCGCCGACGCGGTCACGGCCACGCTGCAGCTGTACGCCGAGCTGTCCGCGGAGGAGCAGCAGCTCGGGCTGCGGCTGACCCGGGAACCCGACCAGGGCTTCGCGTGGCCGATGTACCGCTGGGCGCGCGGTGAGCCGCTGGCGAAGGTACTGGCCAGCGCGCAGGGCGTGGACGGGGACATGCCGGCCGGAGACTTCGTCCGGTGGACCAGACAGGTGATCGACCTGCTCGACCAGGTGTCGGTCGCGGCGGGGGAGAGCCCGCTGCGCAGTTCCTGCCGCAAGGCCATCGAGGCGGTCAAGCGGGGTGTGGTGACGTACACGTCGCTGACCTGAGCGGGTACCCGTGCGTCGCCGTCCCGGCCGCGCCGCGAGCTGCGGCGCCCGGCCGTGCCGGCGTTCGCTACGGCTGTGCCGCGGTCGTGGCGAGCCGCTCCAGGGCGATCGTGACCCAGCTGCGTACGGTCCGGTCGGGATCGTCCAGCGCGTTCAGGGCGTCCATGGCTTCCGGGATCCGCCGTGGTGACCGCGGCACCCCCGGGACCGTGACCTGTCCGCCCCCGCATCGGGCATGATGTTGCGATGCCGTGGACCGCACCGGAAGTTGAACGCTCCGACGAACCGTTGGTCGCCGACGAGTTGACCATGCTGACCGGCTGGCTGGAATGGCATCGGGGCACCCTGCTGCACAAGTGCGCGGGGCTGACCGGCGAGCAGCTGGCGCAGTGGTCGGTACCGCCGTCGAACCTGTCGCTGCTCGGTCTGGTCCGGCACATGGCCGACGTGGAGCGGGCCTGGTTCCGGTCCCGGTTCGGCGGCGAGGACGTGCCGGCGCTCTTCCCGGGGGAGGACGAGGTCTTCGAGGCGGCCGACGCCGCGCACGCCGAGGAGGACTTCGCCCGGTTCACCGCGGAGTGCGCCGCGGCCCGCGTGGCGGTCGAGGGTGCCGGGCTCGACGAGACCTTCGAACACCACAAGCACGGGACGATGTCGCTGCGCTGGGTCTACGTGCACATGATCGAGGAGTACGCCCGGCACAACGGTCACGCCGACCTGTTGCGCGAACGCATCGACGGTGTGACCGGCGACTGACCGCCGCTCTGCCGGCACCAGCCGGGCCGCCGCTCTGCCGGCCGGCCGGGCCGCCGTACACTGGCCGACCGTGGGAGATCAGAAGGCTCCGTTGCTCATCGCGCCGAGCATGTTGGCGGCCGACTTCGCCCGGCTCGGTGAGGAGGCCGCCGCCGTGACCGGCGCGGTCGACTGGCTGCACGTCGACGTCATGGACAACCACTTCGTGCCGAACCTGACCATCGGGCTGCCCGTGGTCGAGGCGCTGCGCAAGGCCACGGACGTACCGCTGGACTGCCACCTGATGATCGACGACCCGGAGCGCTGGGCGACCGGGTACGCGGAGGCCGGCGCGCGCAATGTGTCGTTCCACGCCGAGGCCACCGACGACCCCGTCGGGCTGGCGCGCGACCTGCGGGCCGCCGGCAGCCTGGCCGGGCTGGCCATCGACCGGGACACGCTGGTCGAGCCGTACCTGGAGCTGCTCGGCGAGTTCGACACGCTGCTGATCATGACGATCAAGGCCGGCTTCGGCGGACAGAAGTTCCTGCCCGAACTGTTGGACAAGGTCCGCACCGCCCGGGCCGCGGTCGGTGACCTGGAGATCCGTATCGAGGTGGACGGCGGCATCAACGCCGACACGATCGGGCAGGCGGCGGAGGCCGGCGCCGACGCGTTCGTGGCCGGCACCGCGATCTACGGCGCCGACGATCCGGCGGAGGCGGCCCGCAACCTGCGGCGGCTGGCGGAGGCCGGAGCACGCTCGTCGTGACCGGTCCGGGTCCGGAGGTTCCCGGGCTGGTGCTGGTCGTCGACGATGACCCGGACATCGTCCGTTTCGTCGAGATGAACCTGCGTTTCGAGGGCTTCGACGTTGCGGTGGCACGGGACGGCGTGCAGGCGCTGGCGGCGATCGAGCGGGACCATCCCGACCTGGTCCTGCTGGACGTGATGATGCCGCTGGTGGACGGCGTCGAGGTGACGCGCCGGATCCGCGCCGACCCGCTCACGGCGAGTCTGCCGGTGATCATGTTGACCGCCCGCGGGCTCGGAGCGGACCGGGTGGCCGGGCTGACCGCCGGTGCGGACGACTACATCATCAAGCCGTTCGACACGCTGGAACTGGTGGCCCGGGTGCGGTCCACGCTGCGGCGCAACCGGGAGATCCGGGAGACCTCGCCGCTGACCGGACTGCCGGGCAACACCCGGATCCTGCGGGAACTCGGCGAGCGGGTGCGTCGGGACCGCGACTTCGCCCTCTGCTACTTCGACCTCGACCGGTTCAAGAGCGTCAACGACGCGTACGGGTTCGTGCGCGGCGACGAGTTCATCACCCTGCTCGCGCACACCCTGCACCGGGCGGTGACCTCGGCGGGGGACCCGACGCCGTTCCTCGGCCACATCGGCGGCGACGACTTCCTGGTGCTGTGCGCCAACGACCAGGTCCAGGCGATCACCTCGGGCACGCTGGAGGCGTTCGACGCCCAGGTGCCGGGCCTGTACGACCCGGCGCACGCCGAGGCCCGCTTCCTGGAGGTCGCCGACCGGCAGGGTCGGGTGCACGCCTACCCGCTGGCCTCGGTGTCGGTGGGCGTGGCGAGCAGCCGGTACCGGCGGTTCGGCGACCCCCGCGAGGTCGTCGCGGTGGCCACCGAGATGAAAAGGGTGGCAAAGAGCCAGGAGGGTTCATACATCGCGATCGACCGGCGTCGCAACCGCGCCTGAGCGGTGTGAAACGTCCCGCTCCCACGCCGCCGGCCCGACCCGGGCGTGCAAGACTGGACAGTGCGAAACCAGCACGCGCGCTGGCGGGGTTCGGTGAAATTCCGAACCGGCGGTGACACGGTGCACGCCGTGGCAGCCCGCGACCCGGTCAGGTAACGGCCCACCCGCAGGGGTGGTCCGCTGACCGGTTGATCCGGTGAGAGTCCGGGGCCGACGGTGAGAGTCCGGAAGGGAGCAAGCGCGCGGGTCGGAGCGGGATGCTGCGTGTCCCGGTCCGGATGGCTGCGCGCGGTGTGCGCACCGTTGCGTCGTCATCGTGCCCGCGTACCCTCCTGCCCGCCACACGCGGAAGAACGAGGAGGAGCGCGGGCAGGATGTTCACCGGGATTGTGGAAGAGCTGGGCGAACTCGTCACCCTGGAGCGGCTCGACGACGCCGCCCTGCTGACGGTACGGGGCCCGACCGTCGCGGCCGACGCCCGACACGGCGACTCGATCGCGGTCAACGGCGTGTGCCTGACCGTCGTGTCGGTGGACACCGAAACCGGCACGTTCGTCGCCGACGTGATGCGCGAGACCCTGAAGCTGTCCACCCTCGACACCGTGTCGCCGGGTGACGCGGTCAACCTGGAACGCGCGGCGACCCTGGCGACCCGGCTCGGCGGCCACCTGGTGCAGGGCCACGTCGACGGCGTGGGCACCGTACTGGCCCGTGACCCGGCCGACCGCTGGGAGGACGTGCGGGTCGCGCTGCCACCGGACCTGAACCGGTATGTGGTGCTGAAGGGTTCGATCGCCGTGGACGGTGTCTCTCTGACCGTCACCGCGGTCGACGACTCGTCGTTCGCGGTCAGTCTCATCCCGACCACGCTGCGCGCCACCACGTTGGGTGCGCGGGAGGTCGGCGCCCTGGTCAACCTGGAGGTCGATGTGATCGGCAAGCATCTGGAGAAGCTGGTCCGCACCCCGGAGCGTGCGTCATGAGCGCCGTCGCGCCCACCGAGCGGCCGGGCGGGGCCGAGTCCCCGGCAGGAACCGAATCCGCGGCCGGATCCGGGTTCGGCACGGTCGAGCAGGCCATCGCCGACATCGCCGCGGGCAAGGCCGTGATCGTCGTGGACGACCCGACCCGGGAGAACGAGGGCGACCTGATCTTCGCCGCGTCCAAGGCGACCCCGGAACTGGTGTCGTTCATGGTCCGCTACACCTCGGGCTACATCTGCGTCCCGCTGACCGGCGAGGACTGTGACCGGCTCAACCTGCCGCCGATGTACCACGTCAACCAGGACCGCCGGGGCACCGCGTACACGGTGTCCGTGGACGCGGCGGAGGGCACCGGCACGGGCATCTCGGCGGCGGACCGGGCCCGCACGATGAACCTGCTGGCCGACCCGAAGTCGAGCGCGGTCGACTTCCACCGCCCCGGGCACGTGGTGCCGCTGCGGGCCCGTGACGGCGGCGTGCTGCGTCGCCCCGGCCACACCGAGGCGGCCATCGACCTGGCCCGGCTTGCCGGCCTGCCGCCGGCCGGTGTGCTGTGCGAACTGGTCAGCCAGAAGAACGACGACATGGCCCAGGTCGACGAGCTGACCGTGTTCGCCGCCGAGCACGAACTGACCCTGATCAGCATCGCCGACCTGATCGCCTACCGGCGGCAGCACGAGAAGCAGGTCGAGCGGGTGGTGACGGCGCGGGTCCCCACCGAGTACGGGGAGTTCCAGGCCGTCGGGTACCGCTCGCTGGTCGACGACTCGGAGCAGATCGCACTCGTCGCCGGCGACCTCGGCGACGGGGAGAACGTCCTGGTACGTGTCCACTCCGAATGCCTGACCGGCGACGTGTTCGGCTCGGTGCGCTGCGACTGCGGCCCGCAGCTGCACGCCGCGCTGCGTACCGTCGCCGCGGAGGGCCGCGGCGTGGTGCTCTACGTGCGCGGACACGAGGGTCGCGGCATCGGGCTGCTGCACAAGCTGCAGGCGTACCAGCTGCAGGACGGCGGTGCCGACACCGTGGACGCCAACCTGCAACTGGGCCTGCCCGCCGACGCGCGGGAGTACGGCACGGGGGCGCAGATCCTGGCCGACCTCGGGGTGCGCAGCATGCGACTGCTGACCAACAACCCGGACAAGCGGGCCGGGCTGTCCGGGTACGGGCTGCGGATCATCGACCGGGTCGCGTTGCCGGTCCGCGCGCACCCGGAGAACATCGGATACCTGCGCACCAAGCGCGACCGGCTGGGACATCTGCTCGACGACCTGCCGGACTTCGACGAGATGACGGGGGGACCCGCCTGATGGCCGGCCATGCGGCGCCCGAACTCGCGGGAGTGGACGGTACGGGCCTGCGGCTCGGCATCGTGGCGACCCGCTGGCACCACGACCTGACCGACCAGATGCTGGACCGGGCGGTGGCGGGCGCGAAGTCGGCCGGCGTGACCGACGTGACGACCGTGCGAGTGGCCGGTTCCGTCGAGATCCCGGTCCTGGCCCAGGAGCTGGCCCGCCGGTGCGACGCCGTGGTGGCCCTCGGTGTGGTGATCCGGGGCGAGACGGCACATTTCGACTACGTGTGCAAGTCGGTGACGGAGGGGCTCACCCGGATCGCTCTGGACACCGGCACCCCGGTCGGTCACGGAGTACTGACCGTGGAGAACCTGGAACAGGCGTGGGCCCGGGCCGGGCTGCCCGACTCGGCCGAGGACAAGGGGTGGGACGCGACCGTGGCGGTGCTGGACGCCGCGGTCAGCCTCCGTTCGCTGCGCGGCTGAGCGCACCCACCGCGGCCCGCGGCAGGTGCCCAGCGGGGCCGCCGCGGCCGGATCGTGCGGCCCGGCCGACCCGACCCGGGTGGACACGTGCACGCCCCGCGACCGGCCAGGTCGGGAGGCCGCTGCGTCCCGCACCTCGGAACTGCCAGAATGGGACCCCGTGAAGACCTTCGACCAACTGTTCGCGGAACTCTCGAGGAAGGCTGCCACCGGTGACCCCGGCTCGGGCACGGTGGCCGCGCTCAACGCCGGGGTCCACGCGATCGGCAAGAAGGTCGTCGAGGAGGCGGCCGAGTCCTGGATGGCCGCCGAGCACGAGGGCCTCGAACGGACCGCCGAGGAGATCTCCCAGCTGCTCTACCACGCGCAGGTGCTGATGCTGGCCAAGGGCCTGACGCTCGACGACGTCTACCGACATCTCTGACCGGGTGGACCGGTTGTCGTCGTCCGACCGGTGACGCGCGGGCACGGCGCGTCGCCGACCAGTACCGAGGAGCGTCCGACTGTGCTACGCATAGCCATTCCGAACAAGGGGTCCCTGTCCGCACCGGCGATCGAGATGCTGCGCGAGGCCGGATACCGCCAGCGCCGCATCGACAAGGACCTCACCTGCGCCGACGAGGCCAACGGCGTCTCGTTCTTCTACCTTCGGCCGCGCGACATCGCCACCTACGTCGGCTCCGGCGACCTCGACCTGGGCATCACGGGCCGTGACCTGCTGATCGACTCCGGTGCGGCGGCCAGTGAACTGATGACGCTCGGCTTCGGCAGTTCGATCTTCCGGTACGCCGCCCGCCCCGGCACGGTCGGCGCGATGTCGGAACTGGACGGCCGGCGGATCGCCACCTCGTACCCGGGGGTGGTGCACCGGCAGCTCGCCGAGCACGGCCTGGCGGCGCACGTCATCCGGCTCGACGGCGCGGTGGAGAACGCGGTGGCCCTCGGCGTGGCCGACGTGGTCGCCGACGTGGTCGAGACGGGTACGACGCTGCGGCAGGCGGGCCTGGAGCCGTTCGGTGAGCCGCTGCTGAGGTCCGAGGCGGTACTGATCCAGCGCACCGGCATGGAGGGCAACGGGGCGGTCACCCAGCTCAGCCGGCGCCTGACCGGCGTCCTGGTCGCCCGCCGGTACGTGATGCTGGCCTACGACGTGCGGGTCGAGCACCTGGAGGTCGCGTCGGCCGTCACCCCCGGCATCGAGGCGCCGACGGTCTCGCCGCTGCACCGTGAGGGCTGGGTGGCGGTGCAGGCGATGATCGCCCGCGCCGAGGTCCACCGGATCATGGACGAACTGTACGAGCTCGGCGCGCGCGCGATCCTCGCGACGGACATCAGCGCATGTCGTCTGTAGCGTGCGCCGGCGCCGCGGGGACGCGGCCATGAGCGGCCGTGACGTGGTGCCCGACCCGCCCGTCGCGGCCACCGAACCTGTCGGGGCGGGGCCACCGGCGCCCGCTGCGGACCGGCCCGGCACCGGGTTGCTGCCCCCACCCGTCGCGCTGGCGGTGGCGGTGGTCGGCGGCGTCGGTTCCGCGGTGCAGGGCGTGGTCAACGGCGGACTCGCCGAACGCGTCGGCACGCCCGTCGTGGCGGCGTTGATCTCCAACGGGGTCGGCACCACCCTGCTGCTGCTCGGGGCCTGCACGTTCCCGTCGGTGCGGGCCGGGCTGCGCCGGCTGCCGGGCTCCGGCCTGCGCTGGTGGCAGTACCTGGGCGGGGTCTGCGGGGCGCTGTTCGTGGCGGGTTCGGCGCTGACCGTGCCGATCCTCGGCGTCGCGCTGGTGACCGTGGTTCTGGTGTGCGGCACGTCGCTGGGCGGCATCCTGACCGACCGGATCGGTCTCGGGCCGACCGGTCGCCTGCCCGTCACCCCGGTACGACTGATCAGCGCACTGGCGGCGGTCGCCGCGGTCGGCATCGCCCAGCTGGGCCGCCCGGTCGGTCAGGTCGCGCTCGGCCTGGTCGTGTTCGTGCTGGTGCTCGGCCTCGGCCTGTCCGTGCAGTCGGCGCTCAACGGCCGGCTGATGCAGACGGCCCGCAACGTGGGCTCGGCCTCCCTGGTCAACGCGCTCGTGGGCACCACGGTGCTGGTCGTCGCCACGGGGGTGTTCGGTGCCGCCGGTCGGCTGCCGGTCACCGGGCTGACCGGCGACTGGTGGCTGTACCTGGGTGGGGTGCTGTCGTTGGTGGTGGTCGGCGCGAACCTGCTCTCGGTGCGTTCCCTGGGTGTGTTGCGTACCGGCCTGGCCTTCGTGGCCGGGCAGCTCGTGGGCGCGCTGGTACTGGACGCGGTCGTACCCGGACAGGTCCGGCCCACCGGCTGGCTGATCGTCGGCGTGCTGCTCACGCTGGGCGCCGTGCTGCTGTCGGGTGTGGCGACCGCGCGCCGTCCGACCCGCCCGGCCCGACCGGCACGCGAAGGGGCAGACTCGTAGGTGTGAGTGGTGACGCGGCGGGACGAGTCCAGACATCATCGGGCGCGGTGCGCGCCGACCAGGCCCGGTCCGCGGCAGAAGGATCCGTGGCAGGGGGAGATGAGGCGGTCATGGACGCGAAGGGTGGTGTGGGAGCGGACCGGCAGCACGCCGTCTTCGAGGTCCGCCCCCGCCGGGTGCGCTGGGTGTGCGGCATCACGGCGATCGCCGTGTTCGCCGTGTTCGCGGCCGTGTCCACCGCGTTGACCGGCAAGACCGAGGGCGGTGGTGTGTTCCACCGCAGCGACCAGGTGGCGATGGTCGTGCTGGGCGCGCTGATCGCGCTCGGCATCATGGCGTTCGCCCGGCCCCGGGTACGAGCGGACGAAACCGGCATCCGGGTCCGTAACATCATCGGCGGTTACGAACTGCCCTGGGAGGTCGTCCGGGCGGTCCGGTTCAGCCGGCACTCGCCGTGGGCCAGCCTCGAACTCGCCGACGACGACGAGGTCACGCTGATGGCCGTCCAGGCCGCGGACAAGGACTACGCCCTGGACGCGGTGCGCACGCTGCGACGGATGCTCGCCGCGCACGGTGGGGCGGCCGGGACCCAGGCCCGCCCGTAGGTCACCGGAGCCCAGCCCGGCGCCCGGCGTACCCGCATGTGAGGGCCCGGTGCGGCGGCGTTACACTTGCCCGAGGTCTGCGCCGTGGTGGACCGCACCGGAGATCTGTGGTGTCGTCCGGTGTCGGCATCCACGGTGGCGCAGAGTCGCATGAGTACGATGGAACAACACCAAGTGGAGCCCCGCTCCCACCCGAGTTGCCGGCGAGAGATCGTGACGGCGGCCGGGTCCGGTCAGACCGTGGCCGTTCCGACTCCCTCGCCAGGGGTGACGTCGGTCGACGCGGCCGCGCAGGACGCGTGCGTCCCTGTGTCTGGACCGGTCCGAGCGGGCCCCGGCGTGTGCCGGGGCCTTTTCGTGTGGTCGGGCGACACGCGGTGGATCCGCCGGCAAGCCGGCGGGTACGCGAGGCCGCCGGAACCTCCGGTGGTCGAGAGACACTGAACTGAGGAGGCCACATCAGCGCCGAGCCACGCATCAACGACCAGATCCGTGCCCGCGAGGTCCGGTTGGTCGGCCCGGAGGGCGAGCAGGTCGGCATTGTCCCGCTCGACCAGGCGATCAAGCTGGCACAGGACGTCGACATGGACCTGGTCGAGGTCGCGCCGATGGCGCGCCCCCCGGTGTGCAAACTCATGGACTACGGCAAGTTCAAGTATGAGAGCGCACTGAAGGCGCGCGAGGCGCGGCGTAACCAGCAGCAGACCGTCATCAAGGAGATGAAGCTCCGGCCGAAGATCGACGCCCACGACTACGAGACCAAGAAGGGTCACGTCGTGCGGTTCCTGAAGGCCGGGGACAAGGTCAAGATCACGATCATGTTCCGTGGTCGTGAACAGAGCCGACCCGAGCTGGGCTTCCGGCTGCTGCGCAAGCTTGCCGACGAGATCGGCGAACTGGGGTACGTGGAGTCGTCCCCGAAACAGGACGGTCGAAACATGATCATGGTGGTCGCCCCCCACCGCGCCACCAAGGAGGCGGCACGTCAGGTCGGACGCCCAGGTTCTCCGGAGTCTGTGGAGTCCGTGGAGTCCGAAGACCCGGCCGCCGTCACCGGAACCGACCAGTAGCCGTTCCCACCGCCGCGGTGGGAACGCTGTCAAGGAGACATACCTCGATGCCGAAGATGAAGAGCCACTCGGGCATGGGCAAGCGGGTCAAGGTGACCGGCAAGGGCAAGCTCATGAAGGAGCAGGCCAACCGTCGCCACCTGCTGGAGCACAAGACCTCCCGACGTACCCGCCGGCTGGCCGGTGTCGTGGAGTTCGCGAAGGCCGACGTGCAGCGGGTCAAGCGCCTGCTGGGTCGCTGACCAGCCCAGTCCCGCGCCGTCGGTCGATTTCGCCGACGGTCCTCATTGAGCATGTGCAGGAGAGAGACCCGTGGCACGCGTCAAGCGGGCAGTCAATGCCCAGAAGAAGCGCAGGACCATCCTCGAGAGCGCCAGCGGTTACCGCGGCCAGCGGTCCCGGCTGTACCGCAAGGCCAAGGAGCAGGTCCTCCACTCGATGAACTACGCGTACCGGGACCGCCGGGCGCGTAAGGGCGACTTCCGTCGCCTCTGGATCACCCGCATCAACGCCGCGGCCCGCGCGAACGGGATGACCTACAACCGGTTCATCCAGGGCCTCAAGGTCGCCGGCGTCGAGGTGGACCGCAAGGTGCTGGCCGACCTGGCGGTGACCGACGCGAAGGCGTTCGCCGCCATCGTCGCGGTCGCGCACAAGGCCGTCCCGGCCGAGGCCGAGGACGCCGCCTGAACGCAGGCACGATGAGCAACCGACCCGGGGACGTCTCCGGTACGACGGGCCAGGAACCGACGCCCTTCACCGAGCGGACTCCCCGGGTCGCGCATGCCCGGGCACTGTCGCGGCGGTCCCGGCGCGACGCCGAACGTGCCTTCCTCGCCGAGGGCCCGCAGGCCGTACGGGAGGCGCTCGCGGACGACGCGCCCGCCGTGTCGGAACTCTTCGCCACCGCCGACGCGCTGACCCGCTGGCCCGAGCTGGCAACGGCCGCCCGGGACGCGGGGGTACGGGTCTCCACGGTCACCGACCGCGCGCTGGCCGGGCTCGCCGACACCCAGCGGCCGCAGGGTCTGGTGGCGGTCTGCGGGTATCGGGACGTGCCGCTCGACGTGGCCCTGTCGCGCCGGCCGTCCCTGGTGGTGGTGCTGGCCGGCATCGCCGATCCCGGCAACGCGGGCACCGTACTGCGCACCGCGGATGCGGCCGGTGCCGGCGCGGTGGTCTTCACCGACAGCAGCGTGGACGTCTACAACGGCAAGTGCGTCCGGTCCACGGCGGGCAGCCTCTTCCACCTGGACGTGGTGCGCGGCGGGGATCCGTTCGAGGTGGTGGCCGCGGTGCGGGCGGCCGGGATCCAGGTTCTCGCCGCGGACCTGCGTGGTGCCGCGGACCTGGACGAGCTGGCGGACACCGGCATGCTGGCCGGGCCCACCGGGTGGCTGTTCGGCAGCGAGGCGCACGGCCTGCCGGCCGAGCTGGCCGAGGCGGCGGACCGACGGGTCCGGGTGCCGATCCACGGGCGGGCCGAGAGCCTGAATCTCGCGGCCGCCGCAGCGGTCTGCCTGTACACTTCGGCTCGTGCGGCGCGTGGTGCGCCCGCCACATCGCCACGGTCGTCCGGTGCGGAGGGAGACGGGGATGCGCGCTAGCGGTCCGCCCGTCGTGCCGCCCCGGTGCGCCGTTCTCGCCGGCGGATCCGGCCCGGCACACCCGGCCGGTCAGTGGTCCCAGATTCGGCGTCCGTCGACGCGACGCCCCTCGGGCACCCGGCGATCCTTTATCCAGCCCGCTGGTGGCGGGCTGACGACCTGACCGCGGAGACGGTCGGGTTCCGGTCATTCCACACCGGCGGGCTGCGGCTACGCCGCGTCGGCACGGTCCGTAGACTCTGGCGCTGGCCCACGTTCGGCCATGGTTCGCCGCTGGCGCAGGGTCACCAACGAACCCCGCAGGTGGGGCTTTTCCGGGAGAGTCATGTCCTATCGCAATGATCCGTACGATCCGAAGGAGGCCGCGCTGCTCGACCCGGCCTCGCTCGACGAGGCGGTGACCGCGGCCGAGAAGGCGTTCGGCGCGGCGAGCCGCCCCGACGAGCTTGCCGCCGCGCGCGTGGCGCACCTGGGCGACCGGGCGCCGGTCCTGTTGGCCCGCCGCGAGATCGGTGCCCTGCCA
>JBAUUM010000120.1:0-5471 GCA_049582705.1 Actinocatenispora sp. | reverse complement strand
CCGTGGCGGTGCCCGGCGACGTGACCAGCCCCGCGCACCGGCTCGACCTGCTCGCCGCCGCCGACCGGCTCGGCGGCGCGGACCTGCTGGTCAACAACGCCGGCATCCTGGGGCCCAGCCCGCTGCCGCCGCTCGCCGAGTTCCCCCTCGACGCGCTGCGCGCACTGTACGAGGTGAACCTCGTCGCGCCGCTGGCGTTGGCGCAGCTCGTGCTGCCCGGCCTGCGGGACCGGGGCGGTGCGCTGGTGAACGTGTCCTCCGACGCCGCCGTCGAACCGTACGAGGGGTGGGGCGGGTACGGCGCCGCCAAGGCCGCCGTCGAACAGGCCAGCAACATCCTGGCCGCCGAGGAACCCGGCGTCCGGGTCTGGTGGGTGGACCCGGGTGACCTGCGTACCCGGATGCACCAGGAGGCGTTCCCCGGCGAGGACATCAGCGACCGGCCCGCGCCGGAGTCGGTGGTGCCGGCCGTCCTGCACCTGCTGGACAGCCGGCCCGGGTCCGGACGGATCCGGCTGACCGACCTGCTCACCGGGACCACCGCATGACCGCCGGCACGCCGCTGGTCGGTACCGGGAACCCCGAGCGTCCGGCGGTCCTGCCCGGCTTCGAACTGGACGCCGCACTGGAGGCGCACGAGCCGCCCGAGGCGCGCGGACGATCCCGTGACGAGGTACGACTGCTGGTCGGCGAGCGGTCGGCCGGAACGGTGCGGCAGCACCGGTTCACCGACCTGCCGGGCCTGCTGCGCCCCGGCGACGTGCTGGTGGTCAACACGTCGGCGACGCTGCCGGCCGCCGTGCCGGTGCCCGACACCGACCTCACCCTGCACCTGTCCACCGAACTGGCCGACGGCCGATGGCTGGTCGAGCTGCGCCGTGGTGCCGGCAAGGCCACCGTTCCGTACCCGGGTGGCGCGGCGGGGCAGCGGTACCGCCTGGCCGGCGGCGGCAGCGTGCTGCTGCTCCACCGGTACTCCCGGCAGCGGCTCTGGGTGTCCGATGTGGACGCGGGCCCGGCCGGTACGGTGCACCGGTTCCTGCACCGGTACGGGCAGCCGATCCGGTACGGGTACGTGCCGCGGGCGTGGCCGCTGTCGTACTACCAGACGGTGTTCGGTGTCGAACCGGGCAGCGCGGAGATGCCGAGCGCGGCCCGCCCGTTCACCGACCGCCTGGTGACCAGGCTGGTGTCCGCGGGTGTCCAGGTGGCCCCGCTGCTGCTGCACACCGGCGTCGCGTCCCCGGAGGCGCACGAGCGGCCCTACCCGGAGCGGTACTCGGTGCCGCCGGCGACCGCCCGGGTGGTCAACGAGGCGCGCGCCGCCGGGGGCCGGATCGTGGCGGTGGGTACCACCGCGGTGCGGGCGTTGGAGAGCGCCGCGACCGGGCCCGGGTCGGTACGGGCGGCAGCGGGCTGGACCGAGCTGGTGGTGACCCCGGAACGCGGCGTGCGGGTGGTGGACGGGCTGCTCACCGGCCTGCACGAGCCCCGGGCCTCGCACCTGGACATGCTGGCCGCGATCGCCGGCCGGCCGTTGCTGGACCGCTGCTACGCCGAGGCGGTCCGGGCCCGCTACCTGTGGCACGAGTTCGGCGACGTGAACCTGCTCCTGCCCTGACCCGCCTGGTTCGCCGTCCTCCTGGCATGTCCCGGTGCCGCGTTGCGGCAGCGGCTGAGGTTCCCTTGTTTCAGTCGGTGTCTGGCAGCCGCACCAGCGGGCTCAATGCCTTGGCGATGTCAGCCACCTCCGCGAGCTGTCCGCCGGCCACCGCCATGGTCAGATCGAACGCCTCGTCGTTGCTGGCAATCACGTAGCCACCGTTGATCGTGATGAACGTGAACGTCGCAAGCCACGCAAATCGCTTGTTACCGTCAACCAGGGGGTGAAAGCGGGCAATCGAGTGGAACAGTGTGGCCGCCTTGTCGAGCACCGTCGGATAGAAGTCGCCACCGAACATGCCCGCGGCCGGGCGTTGCGCAGCGGCCGCGATCAGGCCGCTGTCTCGGACCGCGGGTGACTCGCCGAGCGCACGTTCGGCAATGACCATGAGGTGCGCGGTGGTGAGGTACCGCGTCTCGGTCATGCGCGGCCCAGACGCCCGAGCGCGTCCGCGTACTTCCGGGCGCCCTCAGCGGCGACCTGATCGACGACGACATCCATTCCGTGTCGCCGGATGTACTCCTCGACGGCATTGACGACAAAGCCGTGGAGACTGCGGTGTTCACGCTCGGCCAGGGTCTTGGCGGCGGCGTCGAGGTCTTCGGGAAGTCGCAGTGTCATCGCCATACCAAAATGGTACTACCTGGGCTTCCGTGTGACGTGGTGGGCGGGCTGAAGTCGGCGGGAATTCGGTGGGGCGGGCGGGCTCCGGCGGCTAGCGTGGCCGTACAGGCAATGACCCGGCCATCACCGGTGAGCCTCCGGAAGAACCGGCGCGCGGGCAGCCGTCGCCCCAGTAGAACCGGACGGGTCCGGCCCGTGACAGCCGGCCGACGAGCGGGCGTGACCGGCGGTGCCGGACACACCAAGCGAGGTGGTACCGCGGTCCGCGGGCGGCGCAGCCGTCCGGATCGTCCTCGCACCCACCGGCGGTGCGGCACGGCGTCACGAGATCCGACGCCGAACCGCACCCGACGACAGCGGCGGCGTGCGAAGGAGCGACGGCGGTGGCCACGAGGCAGCTCTACCCCAAGGACGATCCGGGCCGGCCCGTGCCGGCGAACCCGTCGCTGCCGGCTGTCGAGGAACGCATCGAGGCGTACTGGGCCGAGGACCACACGTTCGAGGAGTCCGTGCGGCAGCGGCCCGCGCAGGCCGAGGGCGAGCGGCCCGGATCCAACGAGTTCGTCTGCTACGACGGGCCGCCGTTCGCCAACGGGCTGCCGCACTACGGGCACCTGCTCACCGGGTTCGTCAAGGACACCGTGCCGCGGTACCAGACCATGCGCGGGCGTCGGGTGGAGCGTCGGTTCGGCTGGGACTGCCACGGACTGCCGGCCGAGGTCGAGGCGGAGAAGCAGCTCAGCATCACCACCAAGGCCGAGGTACTGCGGCTGGGCATCGACCGGTTCAACGCGGTGACCCGCGAGTCGGTACTGCGCTACACGCACGAGTGGGAACGGTACGTGCGGCGGCAGGCCCGCTGGGTGGACTTCGAGCACGGCTACCGCACGCTCGACCTGCCGTACATGGAGAGCGTCCTGTGGGCGTTCAAATCCTTGTACGACAAGGGACTCGTGTACACCGACTTCCGGGTGCTGGCGTACTGCTGGCGGTGCGAGACGCCGCTGTCGAACACCGAGACCCGGATGGACGACGTGTACTCGGACCGGGACGACCCGGCGGTCACGGTCGCGTTCACGCTGGACGGCGGCGAGAAGTTGCTGGTGTGGACGACCACGCCGTGGACCCTGCCGGCGAACCTCGCCGTCGCCGTCGCTCCGGACGTCGACTACGCCGTGCTGGAACGGGACGGCCAGCGCTACGTCCTCGCCGAGGCGCGGCTGGACGCGTACCGGGAGGAGCTGGGCCCGGCCCGGCGGGTCGACACCCTGCGCGGCGCCGACCTGGTCGGGCGCCGGTACCGGCCGATGTTCGACCACCTGGTCGACCGGGTCGCCGGCACCCGCGCGTTCACCGTCCTGGGCGCGGACTTCGTCAGCACCGACGACGGCACCGGCGTGGTGCACCTGGCGCCCGCCTTCGGCGAGGACGACCAGAACGCCTGCACCGCGGTCGGCGTCCCGACCGTGCTGACCGTCGACGAACACGCCCGGTTCACCGCGCTGGTGCCCGAGTACGAGGGCATGCAGGTCTTCGAGGCGAACGCGCCGATCGTGCGGGACCTCCGCGACCGTGGTGTGCTGCTGCGGCTGGAGTCCTACGTGCACCCGTACCCGCACTGCTGGCGCTGCGACACGCCACTGGTGTACAAGGCGGTGCCGAGCTGGTTCGTGCGGGTGACCGGCCTGGTCGAGCGGATGCTGGCGCACAACCGCGAGATCACCTGGACTCCGGCTCACGTCCGCGACGGGTCGTTCGGCAACTGGCTGGCCGGCGCCCGGGACTGGGCGGTCTCCCGAAACCGGTTCTGGGGTTCGCCGGTCCCGGTCTGGCGGTCCGACGACCCGGCGTATCCCCGGGTGGACGTGTACGGGTCGCTGGACGAACTGGAACGCGACTTCGGTGTGCGCCCGACCGACCTGCACCGGCCCGGCATCGACGCACTGACCCGGCCGAACCCCGACGACCCGACCGGCCGCTCCACCATGCGGCGGGTGCCCGAGGTGTTGGACTGCTGGTTCGAGTCGGGCTCGATGCCGTTCGCCCAGGTGCACTACCCGTTCGAGAACCGGGAATGGTTCGAGACCCACTTTCCGGGCGACTTCATCGTGGAGTACGCGGGGCAGACCCGCGGCTGGTTCTACACGCTGCACGTGCTGGCGACGGCGTTGTTCGACCGGCCCGCGTTCCGGCACTGCGTGGTGCACGGGACCCTGCTCAACAGCTGGGGCACGAAACTGTCCAAACGGGACCGCTACTACGTCGACCCGACCACGATCCTCGACGAGGTCGGCGCGGACGCGATGCGCTGGGCGTTCCTGTCCTCGACGGTACTGCGCGGCGGCGACATGCGGGTGACCCGCGAGCCGATGCAGGACGCCGCCCGGCAGGTACTGAATCCACTGTGGAACGTGTGGTCGTTCTTCACCCTGTACGCCAACGCGTCCGGGCACGACGCGCGGCCCCGTACGGACTCCGCGCATCCGCTGGACCGGTACGTGCTGGCCGGGCTGCGTGCGCTGGTCGGCCGGGTCACCGTGGCGCTGGACGCGGTGGACCTGCCCACGGCGTGCGCCGCCGTGCGCTCCTTTCTGGACACCGTGACGAACTGGTACGTCCGCCGGTCCCGTACCCGGTTCTGGCGCGGCGACGCGGACGCCTTCGACACCCTGTACACGGTGCTCGACGTGCTGTGCCGGGTGATGGCACCGCTCGCGCCGCTGCTCACCGAGGAGGTGTACCGGGGACTGACCGGCGCGCGCAGCGTCCACCTCACCGACTGGCCGGACCCGGCCGGGCTGCCGGACGCCCCCGACCTGGTCGTCGCGATGGACCTGGTCCGGGAGGTCTGCTCCGCGGCCCTGTCGGTGCGCCGCGCGGCCGGCCTGCGGGTACGGCAGCCGGTGGCGACGCTGACCGTGGCCGCGCCGTGGGCACCCGGGCTCGCGGACTTCACCGAGTTGATCTCCGACGAGGTCAACGTCAAGCGGGTGGTGCTCACCGACGACCCGGACCGGCACAGCGAGCGGGTCCTCGCGGTGGTGCCGCGCCGGCTGGGTCCCCGGCTCGGCCCGGACGTGCAGCGGGTGATCCGGGCGGTACGGGCCGGCGACTGGTCGGTGGCCGACGGCCTGGTCACCGCCGGGGGCGTGCCGCTGCGGGAGGGCGAGTACACGCTGCGGAT
>JBAUUM010000119.1:0-4447 GCA_049582705.1 Actinocatenispora sp. | reverse complement strand
ACCGGTTCCAGCCGGAACCGGTGCACCGCAGGGCTCCGGTCGTGGAATCAGTCGGGGGTCACCGGATCGTCCCCGGCGAGAGGCAGCAGTTCGCCGGCCCGCACCGGAACCGCCAACCGGTTGCCCGGCGGCGCCAACGGGCAGGCCCAGGCCGGATCGTAGGCGCACGAAGGGTTGTACGCGAAGTTGAGGTCCAGTACGAGCCGGTCCCCGGTGCCGCCGAGGTCGGCACCCTTCGCCGTGTCCAGCAGATAGCGGCCACCGCCGTAGCTGTCCGTCCCGGCGGTCGTGTCGCGCAACGGGACGAACACTCCCCCGGCGTACGTGTCGAGCCACCACACGTCCAGCGAGCCGAGCGACGGCAGCCGCACCGTACCGATCCGCTCGAACGGCACCACGCCGTCGGTGCCGGTCGGTACCTCCCAGCGGTGCCCGGGAGTCGGATGCACCGCCAGCTCCCAGCGCAACGCCGGATCGTACGGCGCGTACCGCAGCGTGCCGGCGCCTCGCGCGTGCGCCGCCAGCGGTGAGTCGGGATGCGCGGCGAACAGCTCGTCGCGACCCCGGCGCCAGACCAGCCAGCCGCGCTCGGCGGTCGGCTCGGCGCGGACCCGCGCGTACAGCGCGGCCACCTCCCGCCGCCAGCCGAGCAGCGTCAGGCTCATCGCTCTCCGTCCTGGTGTGTCACCGATGCCGGTGCTCACGCCTCCCGTTCGGCGCGGGCCTCGGTGGCCCACTCGGTGTGGAACGTGCCGGGCCGGTCCACCCGCCGGTACGTGTGCGCGCCGAAGAAGTCCCGCTGGCCCTGGACCAGCGCGGCCGGGAGTCGCTCGGCGCGCAGCGCGTCGTAGTACGACAGGGCGGACGAGAACCCGGGCGACGGGATGCCCAGCCGCGCGGCGGTCGCCACGACGGAACGCCAGGAGTCCTGCGCGTCGCGTACCGCGTCGGCGAAGCCGCCGTCGGTGAGCAGCGTGGGCAGTCCCGGGTCGGCGGCGTACGCGGCCCGGATGTCGTCGAGGAACGCGGCGCGGATGATGCAGCCGCCCCGCCAGATCGTGGCCACCGCCCCCAGGTCGATCGGCCAGTCGTACTCGGCGGCGCCCGCCTGGATCTGGTTGAAGCCCTGCGCGTAGGCCACCACCTTGGACGCGTACAGGGCCTGCTCGATGTCCTCGGCGAACGTCTCCGCGGCCGCGCCGGACAGTCGCTCACCGGACGGGCCGGGCAGCCCCCGCGCGGCGGCGCGCAGGTCGGCACCGCCGGACAGCGACCGGGCGAACGTGGCCTCCGC
This sequence comes from Actinocatenispora sp., assembly GCA_049582705.1. GTDB lineage: Bacteria > Actinomycetota > Actinomycetes > Mycobacteriales > Micromonosporaceae > Actinocatenispora. Next base: position 3,153 of record JBAUUM010000119.1, on the reverse strand, counting down.
GATGCCGGTCACCGGGATGCCGAGGTCCAGCGCGATCTGTACGGTCCAGCGCCCGGTGCCCTTCTGCTCGGCCTGGTCGGTGACCACGTCGACGAACGGCCGGCCGGTGTCGGCGTCCACGTGCGCGAGCACCTCGGCGGTGATGTCGATCAGGTACGAGCTGAGCCGCCCGGCGTTCCAGCCGCGGAACACCTCGGCGATCTGCGCCGGTTCCATGCCCAGCGCGGCACGCAGCAGGTGGTACGCCTCCGCGATGAGCTGCATGTCCGCGTACTCGATGCCGTTGTGCACCATCTTGACGAAGTGTCCGGCGCCGTCCGGCCCGATGTGCGCGCAGCACGGCGTGCCGTCGACCTTCGCGGAGATGTCCTCCAGCAGCGGGCCGAGCGACTCGTACGCGGCGGCGGACCCGCCGGGCATGATGCTCGGGCCGTGCAGCGCGCCCTCCTCGCCGCCGGACACCCCGGTGCCCACGAAGTGCAGGTCGCGTTCGCGCAGCGCCTTCTCCCGGCGGCGGGTGTCGGCGAAGTGCGCGTTGCCGGCGTCGATGATCATGTCGCCGGGTTCCAGCAGCGGCGCGAACTCCTCGATCACCGCGTCGGTGGGCGCGCCCGCCTTGACCATCACGACGAGCTTGCGGGGCCGTTGGAGCGCGGACACGAAGTCCTGGGCCGAGTAGCAGGGCAGGAACGTGCCCTCGTCGGAGAACTGGGCGACCAGGTCCCGGGTACGCTGTTCGGTGCGGTTGTGCAGTGCCACCGCGTGCCCGTGCCGCGCGAAGTTGCGGGCCAGGTTGCGGCCCATCACCGCCAACCCGGTGACCCCGATGTTCGCCTGTTCAGTCATCTGCCGTCGCCTCTCCACGTGCCATGCACGCTCGGTAGGTTTCTCTGTACCGGACGTGCACGAACCTCGGCCGTCACAGGGCAGCGCCTGCCCTCTGGTCGGGCGGCCGTGCCCGCCCCTGACGCCGATGTCGCACCGGACGATACCCACCACGGTGCGCACCGCGAAGCCGCTTCCCATGATCCGGTGCCGTGCACCGCAATCCGACCGTCATGACCGGGCGAGAGCGATCGTGGCCGGGCGTACGCCGGACAGGATCCGGATGCAGGCACGTTGCGCCGTCCGGCGCCGCGCCGGGCTGTTGTCGGGCACGGAGCCGATGGTCACACACGCCCGCACCCGCTGCCCACCCCTGTTCGGCCGGTCGGGCACGGGTACGGCGCGGACGGCTCAGCGCAGTGCGGCCAGCCGAGGGTCGGTCAGCACCGCCTCGCAGGCGTGCAGCAGCACGCCCACCGACCAGGCGTGCGACAGGGTGAGCAGCATGCCCTTCGGCTGGAAGCAGGCGGTCTGGTAGAAGCGTTCGGTGACCATGCCTCGGTAGGCGTTGAAGTCGCCGTCGGTACGGGCGACGAACTGCCGGAAGCAGGCCAGGTTCTCCGCCGCGCGCTCGGCGTAGTACGGCTGGCCGGAGGACCCGGCCAACCGCACCAGCTCCGGCAGGCAGACCAGCCCGTACGCGTGCAGGTGCTGGTTGCTGGGCGAGGCCTGGTCCGCACCGCGGCTGGCGAAGGAGTACACGCCCAGCTGCGAGCGAGGATCGAACTCGACGTTGTAGGAGTACCGGAACGTCAGCGTCCAGTCGGCGGCGCGGCAGGCCAGCGCGAGCCAGCGTTGTTCGCCGGTCGCCTCGTACAGGGTCTGGTAGGCGATGACCGCGGCGTAGCCGTCCTCGGAGCTGGGCGCGAGGTCGACGTCCTCGGGAGCGCCGTGCAGGAAATCCGCCCATACGAACCGCGCGTAGTACGCGCCGGCGCGCCGGGCCGCGTCGAGCAGTTCGGGCCGGTCCAGCACGTCGGCGGCCTCGACCAGGGCGGGCACCCAGGTCAGGCCTGCGCTGCCGGACCAGGACAGCACTCGGCCGTCCAGCGCGTGGTACAGGCTGCCCGGGTTGCCCTCGGGGTCCTGGCGCCGCAGCACGAAGTCCACGGTGGACACGATCGCGTCCCGCCAGGACGGTCGCGCCGTGCCGGCGTTCTGCTCGGCCCGCAGCGCCCGGGCGAAGAACAGCGTGGCCTCCGCGAGGGTGCGTGAGTGCAGGCCGTGCCGCACCGGCGTCCAGCTCTGCTGCCAGCCGTCCTCGGTCCACTGGCCCCAGAAGGTGCCGCACGGCGCGAGGTTCCCGGCGATCAGGTCCAGGACCCGCCCGCCGGCCGTCACGTACTCCGACCGGCCGACCCGGCGCCCGTGCGCCAGCAGGGCCGCCGCGTACGGCGCGCCGCTCACCCACGCCACGTGCATGGCGGGGCGGTCACCCCGGCCACCCACGTTGCCGTTGAGCTCCCGGTCGAACGCGGCGGTCTCCAGCAGTACGCCGGGGTCGGGCCGGTAGTGCCACCGGTACAGGCCCCAGGCCGCGAGGTCCGCCGCGGTCGGCACGTCCACCCACGGGCGCAGCGGGGAGTCGGCGGCGAGCCGCCCGTGCAGGTGCCGCAGCACCGGCGCGTAGCCGTGCCGGTCACCGTCGAGTGCGTACACCGTGTACCGCAGGGTCCGGGATTCGCCGGTCCGCCAGCGGTACCGCTCCGCGAGCGGCGGATCGCCGTGCGGCTCGCCGGTGTAGCTGACCGGCTCCTCCCGGCTCGGGAAGGTCAGCAGCACGGTGCCGTGGTCGGTGGTACGGCGGAAGCCGAGCCCGGTGAGCCCGACCGGCGACGTCTCGGTGGTGGCGAGCGCGACGCCGCCGGTGTCACCCCAGCCGAACACGACGGGCGTGGCGGCGCGGTCCGACCGGAACGTCCAGTGCTCGGACACCAGGCCGGCCGGGTCGTCGGCACCGACCGCGTAGCGGGGGAAGACCCGGTCGCAGTCCGCGGGGCGGTTCTCGCCGTAGAACAGGCCGGGGATCAGCCAGTACGGGTCGGTGGCTCGGAACCCGGCGCACACCCGCACCCAGCCCTCGGCCGGTTCGGCCCCCCGGTACGTGACGGTCAGGGTCACGTCCCAGACGTCCCGGACGCTCCCGGTCGGGTCCGGCCCGACGTCCCGGTCGGGCGCCGGCTCCCAGCGGGCCGACGCGGCGAACAGGTCGCCCTCGCCGGCGAGTACGACCCCGGTGGGGGTGGGTTCGGTGACCGCGACCGCGAC
>JBAUUM010000118.1:0-6973 GCA_049582705.1 Actinocatenispora sp. | reverse complement strand
GGTCACCTCCCCGCGGGTACGGACCGCCTGGGTCGCGTGGCGGGACGCCCGCAGGACCGTCGCCGACGCCCGGCGCTGGTCGAGGACGCGCCGCTGACGGTGCGCATCGCCCCGCCCCGGCCCTCGTCGCCCCGGCTGACCGGGAGGACGAGGGAGAGGAGGGCGGCGTGGCGTGTGGCGGCCGTGGCCCCCACGGGTCACAGGTCGCTGAGCGACACGGTCCGGTTCTCGTCGGCCGACCGGTACGCGGCGAGGATCACCTTCAACACCGCGATGCCCTCCACCTCGGTGTTGACGGGTCGGCGTCCCTCGCTGACGCAGTCGACGAAGTCCGCGATCTCGGCGGCGAACGTGTCGGTCTCGGGCAACGTGACCGTACTGGCCTCGCCGCCGAGTTGCTTGTGGTGCACCACGTGACCGTCGCTCCACAGGCTGCCCTTGTCGCCCACCGCGGAGAACTTCTCGGTGAACGGTGCCGCCTCGTACGCCCAGCTGGTCACGATCGAGCCGACCTTTCCGTCGGCGAACCGCACGAGCAGCTGCGCGGAGTCCTCGCCCTCGGAGAACGTGAGCCGGTGCGTACTGAGCATCGCGGACACGGCCACCGGTTCGCTGGCGGCCAGGTGCAGCAGCAGGTACGTCGGGTGGTAGCCGGTGTCGATGAGTTCGCCGCCGCCGCTGGTGGCCTGGTGCGCGCGCCAGCCCATGTTCGCCGGGTCGAAGTTGTTGTGGAAGCTGTCGGTGGTACGCAGCTCGTAGACCGTACCGAGCGCGCCCTCGTCGATCAGCTGCCGGGCGCGGGCCACCGTGGGCAGGAACAGCTGGTTGTGCGCGCACATCAGCGTCACGCCGCTGTCGCGTACCGCCTGCTCGACGGCGTCGGCCTCGGCCGGTGTCAGACACAGCGGCTTCTCGCACAGGATGTGCTTGCCGGCGCGCGCCGCCGCGATGATGGCGGGGGCGTGCAGGTGGTGCGGCAGGCAGATGTCCACGGCGTCGACGTCGGCCGAGGCGATCATCTCGCCGTAGTCGGCGTACACGGCGGCGCCGCCGACCTGTTCGGCGCGGCGTCGCGCGTTGTCCTCGGACACGTCGGCGACCGCGGTCACCCGTGCCCGGTCGGGTATGGCCAGGTACCCCTTGATGTGTGCGCGGGTGATGCTGCCGGCGCCGATCAGGCCGATCGTGACGGTCATGCTGTCCTCCTCGGTACGTGGCGGGGTTCGTCAGGTCGCGCGCGCGGTCCAGAGGACGGCGTTGTGGATGACCCGCTGCACCGTGGACTCGTACAGGGCCGGGTAGGTCTCGTGGCCGGGCCGGAAGTAGAACATCCGGCCGTTGCCGACGGTGTACGCCAGTCCGGACCGGAACTCGTGCCCGTTGCCGAAGTGCGACCGGAAGACCGTCGTCTCGGGCTGGCCGCAGCTGAACGGCTCGTCGTAGCTCTCCTCCTTGTCCAGGACGAACTCCTCGACGCCGGCGGCCACGGGATGCTCGGGTGCCTCCACCACGACGCGTTCGGTGCCGCCGTCCAGTTCCACCCCGCCGATGGCACCGGTGTCCCCGGCGAGGCGGGTGAACGGCTTGGACATGTGCGCCGAGTGCAGGGCGACGAGCCCCATGCCGCGTTCGCGCACGTGCCGTACCACCCGGTCCACGGCCTCGTCGTCGACGTAGCGGTGCAGCTGGTGGCCCCACCAGACCAGTACGTCGGTGCCGGCGAGATCCTGCTCGGTGACGCCGTCGCCGTCGTCGACCAGCTCGGCCGTGGTGACGCTGAGTTTCGGATCGGTACGCAGACTGTCAGCCACCGCACCGTTGATGTCCTGTGGGTAGTACGCCCTGCGCGCGGTGTGTTCGGACCACACCCGTACCCGGATCTCGTTGCTCGACACTGTCCCGCTCCTGCCTGGTGGGGGGCTCTGCGATCGTCCTCCGGACCGCGTACCCGTCGCCACCTGCGGGTACACACGGCCGCGCGACCGGGGATGTCTTCGCGACGGCCCGCGCCCGGCGGTCCGGTCCGGGCCGCGCCCGGCGATCCGGCTCAGGCCGCGCGGGCGGCGACGGTGTAGATGTTCTCCACGGCGCCGTCGGGGAAGGTCCGGGTCGACTCCAGGCGCAGGTACTGCGCGTCGCTCGCCGCCGGGGTCAGGCGGGTGCCGTCGCCGAGCAGGATCGGCAGCGTCACGATCCCGAGTACGTCCAGCGCGTCGATGCCCCGGAACGCCTCGATCGTCTGCTGGCCGCCGACCAGGTGTACGTCACCGGCGAAGTCGGCGTCGCGCATCAGGCCGAGCAGCTCGGCCGGCGTGGCCGCGGACACCACGTGCGACGGCGTCTCGGGCGGCAGCGGGCGCGTGGTCAGTACGAAGACGCGCAGGTCGGGCCAGGGCCAGTGCGAGGAGCCCAGCGCCGGCACGAAGGTGTTGCGGCCCATCACGACCGCACCGCAGCCGGCGATGAACTCCGGGTGCCCGTGCGAGACGCCCGACTCGAAGGTCGGCATGGCCAGCAGGGCCGGCAGTCCGTCCGCCGAGGAGATGTACCCGTCGACGCTGACGCCCATATGGGTCTTGATCCGCATGGTGTTCTCCTGATTACTCGTTGCTGGATGACCTGGTTACAGCCTTGCCGAGCCGCGCCTGGTGATCAACGGCCGATTGCCAACACCAGCGATAAGCCAGGCTTATCGATGACCTACGCTGGGCGCGTGGAGCTGCGCGAGGTGGAGATCTTCCTGGTGCTGGCCGAGGAACTGCACTTCGGTCGGACCGCGCAGCGGCTGTACCTGTCCCAGCCGAGGGTCAGCCAGACCATCCGGTCGCTGGAGAATCGGCTCGGCGGCCAACTGTTCGAGCGCACCAGCCGGCGGGTGCACCTGACCGCCCTGGGTGAACGCCTCCGTGACGAGCTGCGACCGGCGCACGACCACTTCCGGCGCGCGGTCACCGTCGCCATGGACCTGGCCCGGGGTGTGAGCGGCGAGCTGCGGATCTGCGTGGCCAGCTACGCCATGGCCGGGCCGTCCTTCACCGAGATCGTCCGGACCTTCGAGACCCGTCACCCCGACTGCCGGCTGACCGTCACCGAGGAGTTCCCCGGCCAGTTCGCGCGCCTGCACACCGGCACCTACCACCTGATGTGCCACCGGCTGCCGGTCACCGAGCCGGGCCTGACCGTCGGTCCCGTCCTCAGCCGCGAGGAACGCATCCTGCTGGTCCGGGTCGGTCACCCCCTCGCCCAGCGCGGCCACGCCACCGTCGAGGATCTGGCCGACCACGCCGTGATCCCGCGCGGCGACATCCCGCGCGCCCTGTACGACGACCAGTTCCCCGCCACCACGCCGTCCGGCCGTCCGATCCCCCGCGGCGCACCGATCAGCATGACCAGCGACATCCTGCACCGCATCGCCCGCGACGAACTCGTCCACCCGACCACCGCGTCGTTCGTGAACTACTACCACCATCCCGAGGTCACCCGTGTGCCGCTCCGCGGCCACCCACCGGTCGAGAGCGCCCTGATCTGGGTCGCCGCCCTCGAGAACGCCGCCATCCGCGCCTTCGCGGCTGTCGCCGCGGAGATCGCCGACCCGGACGGCACCCGTGCGGCCGCGCCCTCCCCGCCGACCCGGTGACCCGGGTCAGCAGTCCGTCCTGTTCGACACCGCACGGGAACCAGGCCACAACGTCCGCTCAAGGAGAACCATGGAAGACCCGACGCGTCAGGACCCGGCGAGCCCCGAGGTGCAGGCACGCATCCGGGCCAGCTTCGACCGCCAGGGGCTGATGGGGCACCTTGGCGCGCGCATCGCGCACATCGCGCCCGGACGCGTGCACATCGTGCTGCCGTACCGGCCCGAGATCACCCAGCAGAACGGCTACATCCACGCCGGGGCGACCAGCGCCATCGCCGACAGCGCGGGTGGCTACGCGGCGTACACGCTGTTCCCCGAGGACACCTCGGTACTCACCGTCGAGTACAAGATCAATCTGCTGGCGCCGGCCAGCGGCGAGCACATCGAGGCCGTGGGCACCGTCCTGAAGCCGGGACGCACCCTCACCGTGTGCCGGCTGGAGGTGTTCGCCGTCCAGGGCGACGAACGATCACTCGTCGCGACCGGGCAGCAGACCCTGATCCGCGTACCGGCCCGCCCCGACCAGTGACGGCGTAGGTACGGCCTCACATCCTGGATCTCAGCACGTCGACCTCGCAGCCGGGCAGGAACGGGTCGAAGCCGTGCTCGGCCAGCCAGCGGATCGCCAACAGGCTCCGCATCGACCACCAGCCGCGGATCACGTCGAGGTCGACATCGGCGCCGTAGCCGGCGACCACGTCGCCAAGGTGCTCCTCGTGTCCGAGCGTCAAGCTGGCGAGGTCGTGCAGCGGATCGCCCTGGCCCGCCTCGGACCAGTCGAGTACGCCGGTGATCTCGGCACCGTCGACGAACACGTGGGTGATCTGCAGGTCGCCGTGTACGAAGACCGGCGTCCACGGCCGGAACACGGCGTCGGCAACCTGACGGTTTCGCTCGACCAGGTCGGCGGGAAGTATTCCGTCCGCGACGAGCCGCTCGCATTCGCTGTCGAGGTGCGTCGCCGACTCGGCGCGTCGACCGGGCCATGGCGGAAGCGGCGCGTCGTGCAGCCGCCGAATGGCGGCACCCGCCGCGACCCACGCCGACGACGACGCGGGCGACGGCTCGCCGAGGAGGCCGAGCGCCGCCCCCGGGAGGGCGGCGAGCGCGAGCACGGGCGGCTTCCGCCACAGGATCTCCGGGGTCGGGACCGGCGCCAGCGCCATCGCCTCGACCTCGACGTCGGTACGCGCCTGATCGGCGTCGATTTTCAGGAACACGTCACCGACGCGCAGGGTCGCGCGCTCGCTGTGCGCGACGACGACCTCGACCTCATCCACGTCGGCCATCATCGCAAGATGGCCGCCGACGTCACCCGATTTATCACGTGCGGCCGCCGGTACGAACCGGGGGCCGCATCCCCGTGCCGAGCGCTGTCCCCAACCTGACCGCGCAACGGCTAGCCCGGTTATACGGAGTCGGTGTGCTGTGGCCACGCCACGCTGGTGGGACGCCGGCCGGTGGCGACATAGTCGCGTGCGGCCCGTCGAACCTGGCTCGGGGTCAGGCGGGTCTTGGCCGGCTCGTATCCCGTCCACTGGCCGCCGTAGTCGAACCCGATCTCGCCGCCGAGGGCCGGCAGGTACGGATCGGCGGCATAGCCGGTCTCGGCAGCGGTCAGGCCGCTGTAGAACACGAATCCGCGGTCAGGGTGCCCGACGCCGATCTGGAGGCCGAGCATCAGGTCCGGGTCGTCCTGGTCGACGATGTCGACCAGGTACGACGAACCATCGTCACCGCGCTGCCCCTCCGCCTCGTCGAGGGCCGCATCCAGTTCCTCGACGGTGCTGACGGTCCGCTCGTTGTCGCGGCCCCAGTGCACCAGGTAGGTCATCGCGCGAGCCCCCTTCCGTTGCCAGGGTAAGTGCCGTACCAGCGAGGCTGAGCGCCCGGCTCGGCCAAGTACACGTGCAGGGTCGTGTCTTCAGGGAGGATTCGCGGAAGTACGACCTGACAGCCACGTGGACCGCCACATGGTTCCTTTGACACCACCAGGACCGCCTCGGTGGGTGCTTGGGTACGCCGGAGAATTGCTGCGGCGTGGGACTCGACGTGCTTGAGCGCGGTCTCCCATCGAGTCACCGGAAAGTCCGGGTTCAGGCCGGGTGCACCACGCGCCGGGCCATCGGCACCGGAAATGATCCGGCCGTCATGCAACGGTGAGCCGCTCCGGTCAACCAGGTACCCGGCGGTCTGTGTGCTGGGCGGCCGGACATGCTGGAACTCATCTGCGGTCCGTCGAACGAACGACGGGATCGGCGAGTCTGGCCCAACAGGTTCCGGATCGTCACCCATGCTCGATGGCAGCACGAAATTGGCGGGAGGATCGGGCGGTGAAGTACCACCTGGTGAGGTGGTCGTACCGGCCGCACCACTTCCCTCCAGAAAATCGGCATACGCGGTCACCGCCTCGATCCCTGCCTGTACCAAGGCGTTCAGCTCGTCGGCACTCTTCACTGCGGACCGATACGAATTGACGGCTGCCCCTGGCCGCGGGTCGCTGGTCGACAGCGTTGCTGCTGCAATCTGTGACGCGGCCTGCTCCAGCTCAAGGCGAGCACGAGCGACCTCGGCGAGCGAGCGCCGCAGGCCCGCTACCGCTGCCCGAAGCTCCTCGACGACCTCGCCGGCACTCATCGCGCCGCTACCTCCTAGGGCAGTGGTCCCAGCCTTTGGACAGCGCACTACCCCGGTTGGCCATCGTTGTTCCCCGGCGACATCCGACGCGGCTCATAGGACCTTGCTCTGCTCATTTCAGGTCGAGCACCATGGCGTCGTATCTCGGGGCGTCGTCGAAGGGCTGGATCTCGCCGAGTTTGCGCCAGCCCCACCGCAGGTACGCGGGCCGGGCCGGGATGTTGTCCGGGCGCACCAGCAGGGTTGCCCGCTGCTCGCTCCGATCGGCCAGCAGCGCGTCGTGCAACGCGCGGCCGTGTCCCTTGTTGGTATGACCGGGCGCCACCATGAGTTCGTTGAGAGCAAAGGTGCGCGTGCCGGTCTCGACGACGTCGGCCGGATCAACCTCCGTCTTCAGGCCCTTCCACCAGCCAGTTTCAGCAGGCAGTGTGAAACCGAGCGCGCAGCCGACCACCTCGGTACCGACCGAACCGATCACCAGTGCGAACCCGTTACGGCTGGCGTAGCCTTCCAGCCGTTCCCAATGGCGCTCCGGCGCGAAGAACGGTTTGGCGATGAGGTCGGCGTAGCACTTCGCGTACACGTCGAGGAGCGGCTCCTTGAGGGCGTTCATGTCCTCAGCGCTCAGGTGTCTGACGGTCAGATCGGTGTGGCTGTAGGGCATTCAGGCACTCCGGGCGGTGTCGAGATAGGGCAGTC
>JBAUUM010000117.1:0-2141 GCA_049582705.1 Actinocatenispora sp. | reverse complement strand
CCACCGACCGGGTGCCTCGTGGATCTCGAAACTGTCCGAGATGCCGGGCCAGTACGTGTAGTACACACAGGTCATCAGCGGATCCTCGATCCGGGTGACGGCTCCGGCCCGGGCCGCCACGACGGAGCGCATCCCGTCGGCGCCGACGACCAGCCGGGCCCGCTCCTCGACCGGTTCGCCGCGCGCGGTCACGGACCGCACACCGACCACCCGACCGTCGTCGACCAGCAGGTCCGTCACCCGGCAGTCGTCCCGGAACTCCACCCCGGCGGCCACCGCCGCCTCGACGAGCAGCCGGTCCAGCACGTACCGGCGGGGCGCGACGGCGAAGCCGGCTCCGTCGTAGCTCCACGCCGACCCGTCGAACGTCACGTCCCCGGTGCGGTAACGGACGTGCGAGATGGGCGGGCACCCGGTCGCCAGTACCGCGTCCAGCAGCTTCCAGTCGCGCAGCAGCGCCACCCCGGGCTGCTGGATGTAGTGCGTGGACAGGGTGTCGCGGGGGAACCGCGCCCGGTCCAGGAGCAGTACCCGGTAGCCGCTGCGGGCCAGCAGCATGGCGGTCGGCGCGCCGGCGCAGCCGGCACCGACCACTATGACGTCATGCACGGGAGAGGTTCTCGGACCGCGCACCGTGCCGTGGGCGTACCAGCATCGCGTTGTCCCGGGTGAGCTGCACGATGCTGGTCAGCAGCTCGACGCTGCCACCGCTGCTGCCGACCGGGAACAGCCGCAGGTCCTCCTCGTACGACTTGCGGGCCACCGTGATGTGCTTGGCGCGGAACCTCAGCAGGGCGCGCATGGACTGTTCGACCGCGGTCGCGGCGGCCCGCAGCCGCGCGTCCAACGGGTCGTCACCGGCCTCGGCCAGCGCCGCCGTCACCCGGGTCACCAGGGACGGCGCGGCGGACAGCGGTGCGTACAGCCGCCGCCACTCCGGCAGCACGTACGGCATGCTCTCCTGCCAGAAGGCCCCGTAGTCGGCGTCGCCGTGGTCCGAGGCCCACAGGGTGAGGTCCAGCAGCGGCACCGGCAGACCGGCGCCCGCGCCGCCGCGCCAGGTCCGGCCGCCGATCAACAATTCGTCGAAGTACGGCCGGAGGTCGCGGGCGAAGAACGCGGGGCTGACCCGGTCGATCACCAGCTCGATCGACTCGTCGAGGGAGGCCAGGTCGGCCCGGAAGCTGCCCATCGCGGTCAGGAACTCGGGACTGGTCAGCTCCGCCTCGACCAGCAGCATGCACAGGTCGACGGCCTGGGTGAGCCGGGGCAGGCTCAGCCGCACCGAGTCGATCAGCGCGGTCTCCTGGGACGAGCCGGTGTACATCCGCTGCCGCTCGCCGTGCGGATTCCAGACGCTGTAGTGGTGGACGGTGTCGCGCGGCACCACGTCGCCCCGCTCGGCGAGCCGGAGCAGAACCGGCTCGACCTCCGGCACCTCCGCCACCGGTTCCACGCCGTGCCGCTTGACCGAACCGAGCACGATGCCGAGGTCACGCATGGCGGCCCGGCACTCGTACGGGTCGCCGTCGAGCACTTCCGACGCGTTGCCGGCCAGTCGGCGGAGACCGTCGAGCAGCGCCGACACGTCGGCCGCGGCGTTCATCTCCGGCAGTTGGCCGCACAGCTCGTCCGCATCCAGCGGATCCAGCGCCCTGACCCGCCTGTTGTCGCGATGATTACCAGCGTGTTCGGTTCCGGACATCCCGTTGCTCCCGGAAGAATGGGGGCCCCCGCTTGACGGCACGTTTCTATCCGACCCGCCCAGTGCTGTCAACGCGAACCACAAGGGCGGACAACGATGCGAACGCCCTGATCATCCCGGTTCACCCAGCGGCACGCGGTGCCGGGCGCGACCGTGCCGGCGAACGAATTCCGGTCGTCGCCCTAGTCTCTGCGGTGTAACCGCGCCGCGCGCGGCACGGCGGGCGGGTCTACCGTCGGCCCACATGCCCTCGGCGACCGGCTCCGGATCGTCACCCGGCCGGCCTGGCCCTGGTCTTGGCGCTGTGCGTGGTGGTCGCCGCCTTCGGCAAAGGTAGAAAACGGGAAAATGCCTACCTGGGCCGCGTTGCGAGATGCATTTGCCCGTTATGTACGGCGAGGTATCAGCGGCGCGGTATCAGCGGCGCGGTATCAGC
>JBAUUM010000116.1:0-3752 GCA_049582705.1 Actinocatenispora sp. | reverse complement strand
GCCGCGCCGCGAAGCGGCCGCGGCACCCAGACCCACGCGAGCGAGCCGAGTCTCATTCGTTCGCTGCCAAGTCGCCCGTTGGCGCCGTGTGCTCCGCACTCAAGCCGACGGGCGGCGCCGGCAGCGGGCGAATGAGGCCGGCGCAGCGACCCGGACAAGGTGAAGGGCCGGACGCACCCCTCAGACGTCCGGCCCTTCCATGCGCGATGCCCCGCCGCCACCCCTCGACCGACAGGGCATCGGCCGTCTTCGTGCCTGTCGGTTCCGGTCGTACCGGCGCCGACGTCCTTTCAACGATGGCTTCCCAGTGCGGTGACGCCCTGTCGCCAACACTTTTACGGAGAGTCCGGCGGTCGTCGGAGGTCACGCCATCGTTGGCGCGCACTGGACCGGGTTTCCCTTTCTCACCGATTACTGGCAAGGTGAGGGAACGCGCCGCGCCATCGCGGTGTCGCCGCTCCACTGTGGTGGCCACCTCCGTCCGGGGTGGCCGAGGATCGCAACCGGGTCAGCACAGGAGAATCAGCTGTCGTGAACGACGCCCCTCGGTACACGACTCGAGTTCCGGCCGGTCGGCCGGTCGTGGTCGAGCCGGACACCCAGCGCATCCACCGCCGGTACAGTCGGCGCCTCGCTGTCGGGGTGGTGATGCTCGCGGTGTGGATCGCCCTGGCGGTGCTGGGCCTGTCGAACGGCGCCTTCAACGTGGATCGTCCGACCCTGATCGCCTGGCTGCTCGGCGCCGTGGTCGTGGTCATCGCGGTGATCCTGGTCATCCAGCGCTGGCGGGCGGAGTCGCGCGGGCCGCTGCTGGTCGCCGACGAGTCCGGGGTGTGGCTGCGGATGGGCGGCACCATCAAGGTGCGCGGCCTGTTCCTGCCCTGGGAGACGGTGGACGGCATGGAGGTCGTGGAGTACCGGCGGGCCACCGTGCTCTGCGTGCGCAGTGAGCTCGGTGAGGCCACCGTCCGGCAGAAGTCCGACGACCTGCTGATGGAGGTGCGCCGCCGTCGTCGTTGGACGGACAGTTCGTTCGCGGTGCACGACTGGTTCACCCGCTCGGACCTGCCCGACGTGTTGACCCGCCTGCGTGGCCTGGCCGGCGACCGGGTGAAGGCGGCCTGACCGCCCGTCGGTGCCGGGCCGCCCCGCCGCCCTGACGGGCCGATGGTGCCGGGCCGCGCCGTCGCCTGATCGGGCACGGCGACCGGGTTCCGTTCTCTGCGCGCCGCGTGACGCGGGATGCCGCGGCGGCGTGATATATCAGCCACGATCGCGACCCCACGCCGCCCGCACGGTGTCCTGTCGCTACCCTGCGCCGGTAGGCCCGCTCGATCCATCGGGGCGGGGAGTTTTCATACGTCAAGGACGACGGAACGGAACGCGCACGTGGACCTGTATGAGTACCAGGCGCGGGAGCTGTTCGCCCGGCACGGTGTGCCGGTGTTGGACGGTGGCGTCGCTAGCACCCCGGAAGAGGCCCGCCAACTCGCCGAGAAGCTCGGCGGTCGGGTCGTGGTCAAGGCCCAGGTCAAGACCGGAGGCCGCGGGAAGGCCGGCGGCGTCAAGCTCGCCGACAGCCCAGAGGACGCGCAGGCCCGCGCGACGGACATCCTCGGCATGGATATCAAGGGCCACACCGTGCACAAGGTGATGTTGGCGATCACCGCCGACATCGCCGAGGAGTGGTACTTCTCGTTCCTGCTCGACCGTGCCAACCGCACGTTCCTGGCGATGTCCAGCGTGCAGGGCGGCATGGAGATCGAGCAGGTCGCGGTCGAGTCGCCGGAGAAGGTGGCCAAGATCGCGATCGACGCGAACCTCGGCGTGGACGCCGCGAAGGCGGCCGAGATCGTCGAGGCCACCGGCTTCCCGGCCGCGCAGCGGGACCAGGTCGCCGACCTGATCGTGAAGCTGTGGGCCGCGTTCGTCGCCGAGGACGCCACGCTGGTCGAGGTGAACCCGCTGGCCCGGACGGCCGACGGCACCGTACTGGCGCTGGACGCCAAGGTCACCCTGGACGAGAACGCGAGCTTCCGGCACGCCGACCAGGCCGACCTGGTGGACCACTCGTCGGTGGACCCGCTGGAGCAGCGCGCCAAGGAGAAGGACCTCAACTACGTCAAGCTGGACGGCGAGGTCGGCATCATCGGCAACGGCGCCGGCCTGGTCATGTCCACGCTGGACGTGGTCGCGTACGCGGGTGAGGACCTCAAGGGCGGCATGCGGCCGGCCAACTTCCTCGACATCGGCGGCGGCGCGAGCGCCGAGGTGATGGCCAACGGGCTGGAGATCATCCTGTCCGACCCGGCCGTCCGGTCGGTGTTCGTGAACGTGTTCGGCGGCATCACCGCCTGCGACGCGGTCGCGAACGGGATCGTGCAGGCGCTGAAGGTACTCGCCGACCGTGGCGAGGAGGTCAGCAAGCCTCTCGTGGTCCGGCTGGACGGCAACAACGCCGTCGAGGGCCGGCGGATCCTCACCGAGGCCAACCACCCGCTGGTCGAGCAGGTGGACACAATGGACGGTGCGGCCCGCCGTGCTGCCGAACTCGCCGCACAGGGGGCCTGAGACATGGCGATCTTCCTCACCGAGAACAGCAAGGTCATCGTCCAGGGCATCACCGGCTCCGAGGGCATGAAGCACACCCGGCGGATGCTCGCCGCGGGCACCAACGTGGTCGGCGGCACCAACCCGCGCAAGGCGGGCCAGAAGGTCGACTTCGACGGCGTGCAGCTGCCGGTCTTCGGCACGGTGGCCGAGGCGATGAAGGAGACCGGCGCCGACACGACGGTCATCTTCGTACCGCCGGCGTTCGCCAAGGCCGCGATCGTCGAGGCCGTCGACGCCGCGATCCCGCTCGCCGTGGTCATCACCGAGGGCATCCCGGTGCACGACTCGACGGCGGCGTGGGCGTACGCGGTGTCGAAGGGCAACACGACCCGCATCGTCGGGCCGAACTGCCCCGGCGTGGCCAGCCCTGGCAAGTCCAACGCCGGCATCATCCCGGCGGACATCACCGGCCCGGGCCGGGTCGGGCTGGTCTCCAAGTCCGGCACGCTGACGTACCAGATGATGTACGAGCTGCGTGACATCGGCTTCTCGACCTGCGTGGGAATCGGCGGTGACCCGGTCATCGGCACCACGCACATCGACTGCCTGGCCGCGTTCGAGGCGGACCCGGAGACCGACGCGATCGTGATGATCGGCGAGATCGGCGGTGACGCCGAGGAGCGGGCGGCCGACTACATCGCCGCGAACCTGACCAAGCCGGTCGTGGCGTACGTCGCGGGCTTCACCGCGCCGCCCGGCAAGACCATGGGGCACGCGGGCGCGATCATCTCCGGTTCGTCGGGCACCGCCGCCGCGAAGAAGGAGGCCCTGGAGGCCGCGGGCGTGAAGGTCGGCAAGACGCCGACGGAGACCGCCAACCTGATGCGCGAGCTGATGAAGAAGTAGTTTCGGAACGCACGGCGGCCGTCACGCTCAGGCGTGACGGCCGCTGTTTCTTGCCGTGGACCGACCAGTCGGGCGTTTACGGGCGTGTCGTGTCCGGTCAGCGGCCCGCCCATGGTGTTCCGTGGTGGGGAGATGTCCGTGACAGAGCCCCGAACGACGCCCGCAGGTGACCCGCCGGACGACGCCGCAGAGTCGGCGACCGGCCGGGACGGTGACGGCTGGCCCCAGCTCGGCCCCACCGCCGAGGGGTCGCCCGCCACAGACGGGCAGCCCCCGGCCGGTGGGCCGCCGGC
>JBAUUM010000115.1:0-32422 GCA_049582705.1 Actinocatenispora sp. | reverse complement strand
CGGTCCCGGCCGGCGGCGTCGTCGCCGACCGCGGCCACCAGCGTCACCGGTATCCGTGCGTCGGCCAGCCAGCTGGCCGTGTTGGCCGCGGAACCGCCCGCGGCGAAACGGATCCGCGCCCTGGTGTCGGAGCCGACGGCCAGCCCGGCGCCGCCCGCGAGCGGCGCCGTCACGACGGCCAGGACGTCGGTGACCAGATCGCCGACGACGAGCACCCGGCCGGTCGTGGCCGGCGGCTCGGTGTCTGGCAGCTCGTCGTCGGGTGGCTCGGCGTCGGGTGGCTCGGCGTCTGGCGGCTCAGCGGGCATCGGCGGACACCACGGCGATCCGCGCGGCCAGGTCGGCGTTGCGCAGGATGATCCGTACGTTCACCGACAGGCTCTCGCCACCGGTGTGCTCGTGCAGGTACGACAGCAGGTACGGGGTCACGTCATGCCCGGTGACGCCCTCCGCGTCCAGCCGCGCCAACGCCTCCCGCAGTACCCGGTCGTGCAGCCGCGGGTCGATCTGCTCGTCGGCCGGCAGCGGGTTGGCCACCAGTACCGCGCCGCGGTCGCCGCCGTGGGCGTCACGGGCGGCCAGCACCCGGGCGACGAGCTCGACGGAGTCCGCGGACCAGTCGAGGTCGTGACCGGAGTCGGTCAGGTAGAAGCCGGGAAAGCGGCGCGTCCGGTAGCCGAGCACCGTGATGCCGAGGGTCTCCAGGCGCTCCAACGTGGCGGGGACGTCCAGGATCGACTTCACCCCGGCGCACACCACGCAGATCGGCAGCCGGGACAGCGCGGTCAGGTCCGCTGACTCGTCCCACGAGTCCCGGGCCTCCCGGTGCACGCCACCCAGACCGCCGGTGGCGAACACCGCGATCCCGGCGCGTACCGCGATCGCCGACGTCGCCGCGACCGTGGTCGCCCCGTCGACCCCGGCCGCCGCGGCCGGCGCCAGGTCGCGGACCGACAACTTGACCACGGCGTCGCTGTCGGCGAGCCGGGTCAGCTCCCGGTCGTCGAGCCCCACGACGATCCGGCCGCCGATCATGCCGATGGTGGCGGGCGTGGCGCCGGCGGACCGTACCGTCCGCTCGATCTCCCGCGCCACCCGCAGGTTGTCCGGCCGGGGCAGGCCGTGCGAGATGATGGTGCTCTCCAGGGCGACCACGGGCCGGCCGGCGGCCAGCGCCGCGGTCACCTCGTCGCTGCAGCTGATCTCGAAGCTCACGCGGTCACCGTACGGCGACCGGCCGGCGGCCTCGGCCCGGCTCGACCGGATGGTGGCCGCCGGCACGCCGACGGCCGGGTGCCGACATGGTTGGCAGGACGGGTGCTCGACCTGCGACACTGGGGCACGAACGTCAGTTGTACGGCGCGGCAGATCGGTTGTGGGGTTCCGAGCCTCTGCATGCGCATCCCGAGGAGGCTCCGTGAGCACGCTGACCGAGGTCCGGCCGCAGGAGAGCGACACCGACACCGGCCCGGACATGTTCCACTACGTCAAGAAGGACAAGATCGCCGAGAGCGCGGTGATGGGCACGTTCGTGCTGGCACTGTGCGGCGAGAAGTTCCCCGTGACGAAGTCGCCGAAGCCGGGCTCGCCGGTGTGCCCCCGGTGCAAGGAGATCTACGA
This sequence comes from Actinocatenispora sp., assembly GCA_049582705.1. GTDB lineage: Bacteria > Actinomycetota > Actinomycetes > Mycobacteriales > Micromonosporaceae > Actinocatenispora. The sequence goes on along the minus strand of JBAUUM010000115.1, from coordinate 30,802 downwards.
GGCGCTGATCCGCTAGCGCGTCGCCCATGGCGCGTCCCCGGCCCTCCGGCCGCGACGACGCGCCTCGGCCCGTCCGGGCCCGCCTCCGGGCCGTGACGTGCCTACCGGCGTGCGTCGTGCACGTCGCTCGTCCGGTCCGGTGTGTGCCGGGGATTGACCGGCGGCGCGGTCCGGTCCGGTCCGCGGCCGTTGGACGGCTCACCGCCGGTTTCGGGATCGCCGCCCTCGCCGGGTCCGGTGCCGCGTTTCTCCCGTGCCCGCCGCCGGCCGTTGGTCCGCACCTCACCGCCCGGCGCGCCGTCGGTCGGTCCGCCGTCGTCGACCCGTCCGTTGCCGGGCTGGTCCGCCGTACCGGGCGGGGCCTGCGCCGGGCCTGACGCGCTCTCTCCGCCCTTCGTACGGTCGTGGCCGCGCCCGGTGCCGTTCTCGCCACTGTGCCGGTGCCGGACCCGCTGGGCGTGGTCCCGCAGCCACTCCGACGCCGACTGCCGGGTGCCCCGCGGCCAGCGTTCCTCCAGGGCCGCGTTGAACTCCGCGCCGAGCAGGACGGCGAAGGCGAGGGCGTAGAAGTACATCAGGGTCAGGATCGGCGCTGCGAGGGTCGAGTACACGCGCAGGTTGGTGGCGATCGCCAGGACGTAGACCTGGAGGCCGTAGGACAGGGCCATGAACAGGATCAACGCGACGGCAGCCCCGGGAAACGCCCGTCGCCACCGCAGCCGCACCGGGGTCGCGAGGTGATAGAAGGTGCTGATCCCGGCGAACACGACGATGCCCAGCACCGGCCAGTAGAGGGCGTGTACCAGGCCGGCGATGAACTCGTGCCAGCCACCGGAGAAGACCCGGTCCAGCGCGCCGGGGCCGAAGACGACCGCGGGCAGCACGATGACCCCGGCCAGCACCGTGAACAGGTACAGCCGCAGCGCCACGATCCGGCTGGCCACCGCGCCGCGCAGGTCGCGCTGGCCGTAGGCGATCGTGATGGTGTTGACGAACGTGGCGGTGGCCGACGAACCGGACCACAGCGCGATGATCGTGCCGATGCCGATCACGTCGGTGCGGTTCTGGTCGAGCACCTGGCTGACCACCGGGGCGACCACCTGCTCGACGATCCGCGGGTTCAGCGCCTGACCGGCGTGGGTGAGCGCCCAGTCGCGGATCTGACTGACCGCTCCGGGGCCGAGCCAGCGCGCCGCGTACCCGAGTGCGCCCAGCAACGCGATCAGCGCTGAGGGCAGCGACAGCAGCTGCCAGAACGCCGACTCGGCGGACATCCCCAGGATCCGGTCGTGCCACGCCTTGCTCAGCGTGCGCCCGCTGACCTGCAGGCCGGCCCGTACGCCGGCCTGCAGCGAGGACTTGTAGGTGCGTGACATCTCCACCACCGGCACGCGCTCACCGACGGCGGCATCATCGGGCGTTGCGCGCCTGGCCATCACCGGAAACGGTACGTCCTTCCGTACTCCAGTGTGCGCCAGGTATCAGCTCTGGGGTGTCGGGGCTGGTGGCTTTGTCCGGCAGCTACCCTGACACCCGGCCCTCGCGACCGGCCGGCCCCGCGCCGATGCCCGGAGCGGGGCCGTCGCGTGCCGCAGCGATGACCGCCTGTGTGACCGGCGTGAGCGGCATGTCGCGAACCCGGTCGCAGGCGGGCACGACCGTCGCGACCCGTCTGATCCGGATGGAGGGGGATCCGTGCCGCCGTCGAGACCGTCACCGGACGACGCCCCACCGCTGCGGGCCTGGCAGCGCAAGGCCCTGGTGTCGTACCTGCGGCAGCGCAGCGACGACTTCCTGGCGGTGGCGACGCCGGGCGCCGGCAAGACCACCTTCGCGCTGCGGATCGCGGCGGAGCTGCTGGCCGACGGCACCGTCGAGGCGGTCACCGTGGTCGCTCCCACCGAGCACCTGAAGGTGCAGTGGGCGCAGGCCGCCGCCCGGGTGGGTATCGCGCTGGACGCCGACTTCCGCAACGCGGACATCCACACCGCCGCCGACTTCCACGGCGTGGTCGTGACGTACGCCCAGGTCGGCATGGCCCCCGCGGTGCACCGACGGCGCAGCATGACCCGCCGGACGCTGGTCATCCTCGACGAGGTGCACCACGCCGGTGACGCCCGCACCTGGGGCGACGGTGTGCGGACCTCGTTCGAACCGGCGGTCCGCCGGCTGATGCTGACCGGCACACCGTTCCGTTCCGACGACAACCCGATCCCGTTCGTCACGTACGAGCGGGGGGCGGACGGGCTGCTGCGGTCCCGGGCGGACAGCGTCTACGGCTATTCCGACGCCCTCGCCGACGGCGTGGTCAGGCCGGTGATGTTCCTGGCCTACTCGGGCGAGGCACGCTGGCGTACCAGCGCGGGGGACGAGCTCGCGGTCCGGCTCGGTGAGCCCGTCACCCGCGACATCACGGCCCAGGCCTGGCGTACCGCCCTGGACCCGCGCGGCGAGTGGATGCCCCAGGTGCTGCGCGCGGCGGACAACCGGCTGCGCACGCTGCGCGCGGGCGGCATGTCCGACGCCGGCGGCCTGGTCATCGCCACCGACCAGAACTCCGCCCGCGCGTACGCCAAGCTGCTGTCGGCGGTGACCGGCGAGCCGGCGACGGTGGTGCTGTCCGACGACGTGGGGGCAAGCCAGCGCATCGCGGAGTTCGCCGCCTCCGAGCAGCGGTGGCTGATCGCGGTGCGGATGGTCTCCGAGGGCGTGGACATCCCCAGGCTGGCCGTCGGCGTCTACGCGACGAGCGCGTCCACGCCGCTGTTCTTCGCGCAGGCGATCGGCCGGTTCGTCCGGGCCCGCGTACCGGGGGAGACGGCGAACGTCTTCCTGCCGAGCGTCACTCCGCTGCTGGAACTGGCCAGCGCCATGGAGGTGGAGCGCAACCATGTGCTCGGCCAGCCCAAGCGCGAGGGTTTCGAGGACGACCTGCTGGCCGCCGCGCAGCGTAGCGAGGAGGCGTCCGGCGAGCTGGAGCGCGGCGTCGAGCATCTGTCCGCGACCGCCGAACTCGACCAGGTCATCTTCGACGGCACCTCGTTCGGCACCCCGATCCGGGCCGGGTCGCCGGAGGAGGAGGAGTTCCTGGGCCTGCCGGGGCTGCTGACCCCCGACCAGGTGCAGACCCTGCTGTCCAAGCGGCAGGCCGAGCAGCTGGCCCGGCAACGTGGCGGCCGCGCCCAGTCGTCGGCACCGGCGCCGTCCGGCCCGACCCAGCCGCTGACGACCGCCGAACGCCGGGTGACCCTGCGCCGTCAGCTCAACGCGCTGGTCGCCAGCGAGCACAACCGCAGTGGTCGACCGCACGGCCAGATCCACGCGGAGCTGCGCCGGGTGTGTGGCGGGCCACCGAGCGCGCAGGCCACGATCGAACAGCTCGAGGAGCGGATCGCCACCCTACGTACCCGCTGACGGAACGTCACTGCGGAGTGCGGATGGTCCGTCACTGACCGTGTCTGTGGGCTGCGAGGTGTCTGTGGGCTGCACTGTGTCTGTGGGCTGCACTGTGTCTGTGGGCTGCACTGTGCCGGTGGACGGACCGGGACCCCGGCCGATTCTGGCCGGGGTCCCGGTGAGGTCTGTCTGGGAGGTCAGTTCTCGGTCATCAGCTGGGTGCCGCGCCAGGCGAACTCCGGGTCCACGGAGACGTCCACGGCGATCTTGACGAGGTCTTCGGCGTACTTGTTGGCGTGGTGTCCGCAGAACACCAGGTCGCCGCCGCCTGCGACGAGTATCCGCAGTTTGGCCGCGGCCGTGCACCGATCACACCGCTCGCCGGCTGCCGGCGGCACCGCCGTCTCAGACGGCGGGGTCAGGGTCGGGGTCATACGCCTCCTCCTCTGCTCGTCACCGGTGTTGCGCTCACCGTAGCCCGACCGGCTGCCAGGCACTGTCTTTGCTTCACACCATGCTCCAACACAGCGGCAACTGCGAACGTTCCCCGCTCGGTGTCGGGGGATCCATGTCACAGCAACCGTGTGGTCAGACTGCCATGTCGTCGGTGATCCGTCGACTCCAGAACGGCAACAACTGAGTGTTACGTGCCACTTACTCGTCGCTCAGCTGCGCATATATACGCCCAGTTAATTATATTTCTTCGGCCCCGATGCAAGAGCTGTTAGCATGGTATGTCCTAGTTTGTTCATCGATCACGTTGAATGACCAGTCAACGCCGCACTGTAATCGCGCACGCGGTTCGGGCAGTACTCACCGGCGGTCCCGTCAGCCGGATCCACCCGCTCGGGTGAGACGGAAATTCGCTCAGTCGAGATAGTCCCGGAGCACCTGGGAACGGGACGGGTGGCGCAGCTTCGACATGGTCTTCGACTCGATCTGCCGGATCCGCTCCCGGGTCACCCCGTAGACCTGGCCGATCTCGTCGAGGGTGCGGGGCTGGCCGTCGGTGAGGCCGAAGCGCAGCCGGACCACGCCCGCCTCCCGCTCGGAGAGCGTCTGGAGCACCTGCTGGAGCTGGTCCTGGAGCAGGGAGAACGAGACCGCGTCCACGGCGACCACGGCCTCGGAGTCCTCGATGAAGTCGCCCAGCTGGCTGTCGCCCTCGTCGCCGATCGTCTGGTCCAGCGAGATCGGCTCCCGTGCGTACTGCTGGATCTCCATCACCTTGTCCCCCGAGATGTCCATCTCGCGGGCGAGTTCGTCCGGCGTCGGTTCGCGGCCCAGGTCCTGCAGCAACTCGCGCTGGATGCGGCCCAGCTTGTTGATCACCTCGACCATGTGTACCGGGATGCGGATGGTGCGGGCCTGGTCGGCCATGGCCCGGGTGATCGCCTGCCGGATCCACCAGGTCGCGTACGTGGAGAACTTGTAGCCCTTGGTGTAGTCGAACTTCTCCACCGCGCGGATCAGGCCCAGGTTGCCCTCCTGGATGAGGTCCAGGAAGGCCATGCCGCGTCCCGTGTACCGCTTGGCGAGGCTGACCACGAGCCGGAGATTGGCCTCCAGCAGGTGGTTCTTGGCCCGGTCGCCGTCCCGGTGTACCCAGCGCAGGTCGCGCAGCATCTGGCTGGTCGGCGACTCGAATCCGGACGCCGACGCGCGCAGCCGCTCCGCCGCGTAGAGGCCGGCCTCGATCCGCTTGGCCAGCTCCACCTCCTGTTCGGCGTTGAGCAGCGGGACCTTGCCGATCTGCTTGAGGTAGGCGCGTACCGAGTCGGCGGAGGCGGTCAGTTCGGCGTCCTTGCGCGCCTTCCGCAGCGTCTCGGACTCCTCGTCGTCCCAGTCGAAGCCGCTGCTCTCCGCGTCCTTGCCGTCACCGGTCTTGCCGGCCCGGGTGGTCCTGCCGGCCTTCGTGGCCTTCGCGCTCGGTGCCGTCCTGGACTTCGGGCCCCGGCCGGTGGCCGCGTCCTCGGCCGCCACGGTGCCGCCCGTGACGGTGTCGGTGGGCAGCGCCACGGACCGTTCCTCGACCGGTGCGGTGTCGGTGACCACCGTGGCGTCCCCGACGCCCTGGGCGCTGGACTTCTTCTTCGACCGGGCGGCCAGCTCGGTGGGTCTGGTGAGGCCCTCCGCGTCCGTCGGCTCGATGCGCACCCGGCCCTTGGATCTGCTCGGCGGACCCGACGGGACCTTCGCGGTCGTGGCCCGCGCGGCCGGTGACGTGGACGGTGTCGGCAGTGCCCTGCGTCGCCGCTTCGCCGTCGCTGCGGCGGTCTGTGCCCCGGCCGGCGTGGCTCGTGTTGGACCGGTAGCGTCGTGTTCTTCAGTCACGAACGACCTTCCCGAGGCAGCGAGAATGCACGGCCGGGTCACGGGCCACGGCCGGAAGCACTGGCACTGGGCCCACGGCGGTGCGGGGGCGCTGCGCGTGGGGACAGGGGTGAATTGTAACGCTGACCGCGACGAATGAGCCCCTCCGAACATCAGGGCCAGGTCAGACGGGCAGCTGGAGACCGGATACGGTCACAGCCAGGTGGCGTCACGTCGCGGTTGGTCCGCGGCTCCGGGGAGGTACGTCAGTGTCAGTGGATCCGCACCAGCTTCTCGATCTGGCCGTCGAGCTGACCGAACGGGCCGGCCGGTTGGCGCGGGACACGCGTGAGCAGGCCATCACCGAGGTGGACACGAAGAGCACCCCGACCGACGTGGTCACGGCGGCCGACCGGGCCGCGGAACGGCTCGTCGTCGAGGGACTGCGGGAGGCGCGGCCCGGCGACTCCGTGCTCGGCGAGGAGAGCGGCAGTCACAGCCCGTCCGCCCCGGGTCCCGGCTCGGTCCGGTGGATCCTCGACCCGATCGACGGCACCGTCAACTACCTGTACGGCCTGCCGCAGTACGCGGTCTCGCTGGCCGCCGAGGTGGACGGCGTCGTGGTCGCCGGCGTGGTGCGCAACCCGGCGAGCGGCGAGCTCTACACGGCGGTCCGCGGCGACGGTGCGTACCGGGACGGGGCCCGGTTGTCCTGTTCGGGCGCCACGCGACTCGACCGGGCACTGGTCGGCACGGGCTTCGCCTACGACCGGGAGCGTCGGGCGAGGCAGGCCCGACTGGTCGCGGACCTGCTGCCGGAGGTACGGGACATCCGGCGGTTCGGCGCCGCCGCCCTGGACCTGTGCTTCGTGGCCGAGGGACGGCTCGACGCGTACTTCGAGCGGGGCCTGCACCCGTGGGACCACGCGGCCGGTGCGCTGGTGGCCGTGGAGGCCGGGGCGCGGGTCGGAGGCCTGCACGGCGCGCCGGCCGGCGAGGATTTGGTGCTCGCCGCCGCGCCCGCGCTGTTCGACACGCTGCACGCCCAGCTCGTCACGCTCGGCGCGGAGCGGATCTGACCGGCACGGCAGAGGCGAACGCCCCGCCGGGCCGCCGTGCCGCGCCGGGGCTCAGCACGTGCCGGGCGGGGCCGACGGCTCACCGAGACTGATCTCGGCCTCCTTCACGTCCGTCGGTCCCCGGACGTCGCTGAAGCCGTCACCGATGACCACGTCGACGGTGTCGTCGTCACGCTCCGGGTCGTACGCGGTCGTGGCGCCGGCCACGTACGCGCGGAGCAGCTGGGCGGAACCCACCGCCTTGCGGCCGTACCGCAGCTGTGCGGCGTCGTGCACCACGGAACCCTTCGGGTCCTGTTTGACGGCGAGTATGTGGAACCCGACACCCTTGAGCTTGGACGCCGTGGCCTGGGCCAGGCCGTTGCGGTCCGTGGTGTTGTAGACGTTGATCTTGACGTCCTTCTCCTCGGGGATCGTCAGACTCGCCCGCTTCGCATGCGGTGGGCACTCCTTGCTGCTGGCCGTGCCCTGCTGGTTGTCGGACATGAGGGTCCAGGTCACCGCGACCGCCGCGGCGAGCACGAGGACACCGAAGATCACCAACGCGCGAAGTCTTGCGAGACTCATGCACGCCCCCGCCTTGGTCCGGTCCGGTAGGAGGCAGCACCCACGACGTACATCGCTCGGATGTCCTCCCCGCAGTCATCCAGTTGCCACCATAGACGGGTGACATGCCTGACAGGTCGGCCTTCGCCGGACCCAGCCGTAATCATCGCGAACCCCCGAAGGTGGTACACCGAGTGGCCCTCGCGCGTGCCATCCGGAGAGGTTAGCGTGTGCGGTCCGGTTGGTCGCAGAAACGTCCGGCGCGCCGAACCCGCTCCGGCCTCCGGACGCCCTAGTGTGTCGCCTCGATCACATCGGGAACAACGGGCGGAGGCAGGACGTACATCAGTCGGAGAAGGAAGGTAAGGTTCCCGGCTCGTCGGGGTCGTTTCCATCGAGCCGGGCTGGGGAGGCCAAACGACTGGTCGATTCGCATCCGCTGGGGGAAGCGGGTGCGGTGCGGGACTGCATCCGGCCCGTCACGCGTTACACCGGGCGCAACACAGAACAACGGGAGAGTGAAATCCGATGGCTACCGACTACGACGCCCCTCGGCGCGACGATGTCGAACTGGGCGAAGACAGCCTCGAGGAGCTCAAGGCGCGTCGGCAGGACGCGCAGTCGGCCAGTGTCGACGTGGACGAGGCTGAGGCGGCGGAGAGCTTCGAGCTGCCGGGCGCCGACCTCGCCGACGAGGAACTGACCGTCAAGGTCCTGCCGATGCAAGAGGACGAGTTCCGCTGCTCGCGGTGCTTCCTCGTCCATCATCGCAGTCAGCTCGCCACGCACAAGAACGGCGAACTGATCTGCCGCGAGTGCGCCGCCTGATCCGCAGCAGACTCGTGGCCCGCGCATCGCCCAACGCCAGTCAGGGCCAGTCGCAGTAAGTGACCTCCGGCGTCGCCGGGGGTGTCGACTGTGTCCGACGAAGACCGGGTCAGGCCCCGGTCGGATGCTGATCGCATCCGACCGGGGCACCATGGTGGGTGGAAACCGGTCACCGGTGGGAGGAGACATCCATGCACGGGCCCGACGATCAGCCTGAGCCGGATCCCCGCCACTCCGAGCGGGACGACACCGGATCCGGCCGACGAAAGGGCACCGGGCCGGACGGGTCGGCAGATGCCGAGCCGGACGTACCCACCGCGGCCGGGTCGGGCGATGACGACGTACCGGCGCATCTCGTGCTCGACGGCGAGGTGATCCTGTCCGACGGGCGCCGGGTGCCCGTCAACTCCGACGAACTCGCCACCACGGTCGCCCGGCTGACTGCGGACGATCTCGCCCCGAACGACCGACGCCGGCTGCTCGGCCGGCTGGCCAGCCAGGCCGGGCGCACCAGCTGGCGGGTACTGTCCCGCCCCCGCGGCATCCTGCGCTGGATCGCCGACACGGTGCTCCAGGCGGCGCCGCACATCCCGATCCGTGACCTGGAGACCCTGCGTGAGCACTACCACGGGCTGGACGGCGAGGAACTCGCCGAGCGCCTGGTACGCAACGCGTCCCGGGTCACCGCCACCGTCGGGGCCGCCGGCGGCGGCCTGAGCGCCGTCGAGTGGGCTGCGCCACCCGCACTGCTGTCCGCCCCGGTGCTGCTGTCGGCGGAGACGGTTGCGGTGGTCGCGGTCGAGCTGAAGCTGCTCGGCGAGCTGCACGAGGTCTACCGGCTGCCGCTCAGCGGCTCGGCGCCGCAACGCGCGTCGGCGCTGGTCAGCGCCTGGGCAGGGCGCCGCGGCGTGAGTCTGACCGCGGCGGGACGTGGCCTGTCCGCGTCGCTGGGCATGGCCGCCCGCAGGGAGCTGCGGGACCGCCTGCTGCGCCGCTTCGGTCGCAACCTCACCACCCTCGGGCCCATGCTGACCGGGGCCGCCGTGGGCGCCGAGCTGAACCGCCGGGCGACCCGCAGCGTGGGCAACGACTTCCGCAAGGACCTGCGTCGGCTGGCGGCCCGGGGCCCGGCGCAGTCGCTGCCGGACACCGTGACGCCGTTCCCGCCGGACGTTCCGTGGTCGCCCGAGGGCTCGACCACGTCGCGGCCGACGGACCGGGACGGCGAATAACGGCCCGATCACCGCCGACGCCGCGTGGCGGACACGGGCGTGGCCACCGGAACACCGATGATCAGGTACGGGTTGGATGATGGGTCGTCGACCGTGCCGCGCCCGCGACCCGGCCAGCATCCGTACAGGAGGTCCCGTCAGTGGTCAGCAGCGCCGAACCGGCCCTCGTGGCGAGCCCGCCCGGCGAGTACGGGGAGGGGATCGGCGAGGTGGACGTGCTGGTCCACCGGCTCGACCCGGAAATGCCGGTGCCCGGCTACGCGCACCCCGGTGACGCCGGCGCTGACCTGTGTTCGGCGGAGGACGTGGACCTGCCACCGGGCGCCCGCCAGTTGGTCCGTACGGGGCTCGCCGTGGCCCTGCCGGACGGGTACGTCGGGTTGGTCCATCCGCGGTCCGGGCTGGCCGCCCGGCTGGGTGTGACCGTGCTCAACGCACCGGGTACGGTCGACGCCGGCTACCGTGGCGAGATTCTGGTCAACCTGGTCAATCACGACCCGGACCGGCCGGCCAGGATCCACCGGGGTGACCGGATCGCTCAGCTGCTGATCCAGCGGGTGGAGCGGGCCCGGTTCCGGGTGGTGGCCGAGCTGCCCGACTCCCGTCGCGGCGGCGCCGGACACGGGTCGACCGGCGGCTTCACCGAGCCGGCCGGTGGGTGTGAGCCCAGGAAGGTGGAGGGTCAGTGAGTCTGTTCCGACGGCGTCGCGCCGACCGCGTCGAGGATGAGGAGTCGTTCGCGGACCTGGCCGAGGACGCCACGGCGGACGACGCCACCGGGTCGGACGCGCCCGGCCGCCGCGGGACCCGCACGGGCGACGCGCGCCCCGCTGTCGACGACGAGCAGGACGACGGGTCCGACGACGACTCCGAGGACCTGGGTCCGTACGACATCGACGACGCGCCGGACGACGGCCTGGAGCGGCTGGACCTCGGCAGCCTCAAGATCCCCGCGCTTTCCGGCGTCGAGGTGCAGATCCAGGCCAACGACCAGGGCCAGGTCGCGGCCGTGGCGCTGATCTCGGGCCCCAGCGCGGTACAGCTCGGCGTGTTCGCCGCGCCGCGGTCCGAGGGCATCTGGGACGAGGTGCGGACCGAGCTGGCCGAGAGCCTGAAGACCGAGGGCAGCGCCGTGACCGAGGTGGACGGCGAGTACGGCACCGAGCTCCGGGGTCGGATCAAGGCGCCGAACGGCACGCAGGACGTCCGGTTCGTCGGCGTGGACGGTCCGCGGTGGTTCGTCCGTGCCGTGTTCCACGGCGCCGTGGCGACCGACCCGTCCGCCGCGCCCGAGCTGGTCGACTGCCTGCGGAAAATCATCGTCGACCGGGGCAAGGACGCCATGCCGGTGCGCGACCCGCTGCCGCTGAACCTGCCGGCCGAGGCCGTGCAGAACCAGCAGGCCGCCGCGAACGGCGACGGTGGTTCCGCCGACGGAGCCGACCGGTCCGGTTCGGACCGGCGGTAGACGGGTGCCTCCGCATACCGGGCCCGGCTGCGCCGGGCCTCCCCACGCCGCCCGCGGTACGCGGGCGGCGTCACCGCGTGCCGGGACGACCGGTCGGGCCCCGTTCCGGGTCGTCCGCCCGTCCGGCCCGGTTTCTCCCGCACCACTCGGGCTGCGCCCTGCATCCCCTTTCCAGGATCCCCAACCAGTCCGGTCCAGGGCGTACGCTTGCCGCACGGCCGTGCGCCCGAAGGAGTGTGAGAAGCGGTCATGACGACCGGTCAACGGGAGTCGCCGATCAAGCGGTTCCTGCGTCGACTCGCGGCGAGCGAGGCCGAGCTCGAGGCCGAGGATCTTGAGCGGGAGAGCGCCGAGTCGGGCTGCACCCCGGCCAGATCCTGTGCCCGCGGTCAGCTCGTCACGGTGGTCGGACGACTCCGCACCGTGGTGTACACGCCGAGGACGAACCTGCCGACACTCGAGGCGGACCTGTTCGACGGCACCGACCAGGTCACCCTCGTGTGGCTGGGTCGCCGGCACATCGCCGGGATCGAACCGGGTCGCGTGCTGATGGTGCGTGGCCGGGTGGCGATCCGCGACGAGCGTAAGGTCATCTACAACCCGTATTACGAACTCGAATCGCCGAGGTGAGTGTGCCCGCCGACGAGCGCCAGACCGACCCGACCGGGCCCGCCGACGCCGTGATCGACGAGGCCGCGCCGTCGGCGGCCGAACCGACGTTCTCCGAACAGATTGCCGACCAGTTGGGCGGCGCCCGCGGGCTGGTGGAGTCGTGCATCCCGGTGCTGGTGTTCATCGGGCTCAACATCGCCACGTCGCTGCGCCCCGCGCTGATCGGCGCGGTGGTCGTCGCCGTGGGCATCGGCGTGTTCCGGCTGGTCCAGCGTCAGCCCGTCCGGCACGCGGTCAACGGGCTGTTCGGCATCGCGCTGGGCGGAGTCATCGCCTGGAAGACCGGCCAGGCCAAGGACTTCTACCTGCCCGGCATCTTCATCGCCTTCGGGTACGCGGCGGTCCTGCTCGGCTCGATGGCGCTGCGGCGCCCGGTCATCGGGTACGTCTGGGGCATCGTGATGTCCGGCGGCCGGCACGCCTGGCGCGACGACTCGCGGCTGCTGCGCACCTTCCAGTGGCTGACCCTGCTGTGGGCCGGCTGCTTCGTGGTGCGCGGTGCCGTGCAGGGCCTGCTGTACGCGGCGGACCAGGCGACCCTCCTGGGGGTCAGCCGCATCGCGTTGTCCTGGCCCCTGTACGTCGCCCAGCTCGCGATCACCCTGTGGGCGGTCCGGCGCGCGGGCCGGAAGTCCGGGTTCGTCGAGCCGGCGGCCGTCGCCCGCTGACCGCCGCGGCGGGGCCGGTACCGCTACTTCTTGCGCGGGTTGTCCCGGCGCGGGTGCTCGGTGGCGCCCAGGATGACCCGACGCACCTCGTTCTCGACCTCGGGGACGCAGACGAACACCAGTTCGTCGCCGGCCTCCACCGGGTCGTCCGGGCTCGGCACCAGGACCCGACGGCCGCGCACGATGCTGACCAGGGCCGAGTCGTGCGGCAGCGGCACGTCCCGGATCGGCGTGCCGACGTGCGGCCCGCCGTCGGGCAACGTGATCTCCACCAGGTTGGCCTGGCCCTGCCGGAAGCTCATCAGCCGTACCAGGTCGCCGACGCTGACGGCCTCCTCGACCAGGGCGGCCATCAGCCGCGGTTTGGACACGGAGACGTCCACACCCCACTGCTCGGTGAACAACCACTCGTTCTCGGCCCGGTTGATCCGCGCCACCACCCGGGTCACCGCGAACTCGGTCTTGGCCAGCAGCGAAACGACCAGGTTGACCTTGTCGTCGCCGGTGGCGGCGACCACGACGTCGCAACTGTCCACCTCCGCCTCGGTCAGGCTGGACAGCTCACAGGCGTCGGCGAGCACCCACTCGGCGTCCGGCACGCGCTCCGGCCGGATCGCGGCCGGCTGCCGGTCGATCAGCATCACCTGGTGACCCTTGTCCACGAGTTCCTGGGCGATGGAGCGTCCGACGTTGCCCGCCCCGGCGATCGCGATGCGCATCTTCTCTCCCGTGTGTGGCACGTCGTCGATCTGGGTCCGCTGTCAGTGTCCGCTGTCCGGCGGGGTGGCCGCCGCCCGTGCCACCCCGGCCCGGATCTCGTCGGTGACCAGGAAGAACACCTGGTCACCATCCTGCAGCACGGTCGAGCTGGTCGGCAGGGTGCCGATGCCGAAGCGCATCAGGTACGCGACCCGGGCGCCGGTGGCCTCCTCCAGCGCGCTGACCGGCTGGGTGATCCAGCCGGGGGCGACGGCGATCTCGACGACCGCCACCATGTTGGTCGGATCACGCCACATCTCGACATTGCCCTCGGGCATCATGTGCCGCAGCATCCGGTCCGCCGTCCACCGCACGGTGGCCACCGTGGGGATGCCGAGCCGCTCGTACACCTCGGCACGCCGCGGGTCGTAGATGCGCGCCACGACCGTGGACACGCTGAACGTCTCGCGGGACACCCGCGCGGCGATGATGTTGGAGTTGTCGCCGCTGGACACGGCGGCGAAGGCGTCGGCCCGTTCGATCCCCGCCTCGCTGAGCACGTCCCGGTCGAAACCGATGCCGGTGACGGTGATGCCGCCGAAGTCGTCGCCGAGTCGCCGGAAGGCGTCGGCGTTCTGGTCGATGACGGCGACCGAATGGCCTCGGGCCTCCAGGCTGTGTGCCAGCGTCGAACCGACCCGGCCACAGCCCATGATCACGACGTGCACTCGGCCTCCCGCACTTCCCGCTCGGTCGCGTACCTGGAGTATCCGCCCGGGCCGCCGTCGGGACGGGCCCGTACATCCCTCGTGTCCGCGACGAATTTCCGGCCACCTCACGGTGTGGCCCGTGGCGAACGGGATGTGACCGGCGCGGGCCATCTCTCCCGTCGCCGACGTCCCGATCGTCCGCTGCCGTCCGGAGGACGGTACACGGCGCGCCGCCGGATGTCCCCGCTGACCCATACCCTCGGTAGCGAAAGAAATCTCCCGGGCTGGGACAGTACCGGCCGGACGGCGCGCCGTATCGACGGATCGTAGGCTTTCGCAGGTGAGCTCCCCGACCTCGTTGTTGAAGCGGCTGCTGGTCGGTCGGCCGTTCCGGTCCGACCGGCTCAAGCACACTCTGCTGCCCAAGCGGATCGCGCTTCCCGTCTTCGCCTCCGACGCGCTGTCGTCCGTCGCCTACGCACCGGACGAGATCCTGCTGACCCTCTCGGTGGCCGGCGCCTCGGCCATGGTGTTCTCGCCGTGGATCGCGCTGGCCGTCTCGGTCGTCATGATCACCGTGGTCGCCAGCTACCGGCAGAACGTGCACGCCTATCCGTCGGGCGGCGGTGACTACGAGGTCACCACGGTCAACCTGGGCCGGCCCTTCGGGCTCGCCGTCGGCAGCGCCCTGATGGTGGACTACGTGCTCACCGTGGCGGTGTCCACGTCCTCGGGCATCGCCAACCTCGGGTCGGCGGTCCCGTTCGTGTCCGACCACAAGATCGTGATCGCGGTGGCCGCGGTGCTCGTGCTGACCGCGGCGAACCTGCGTGGCCTCAAGGAGTCGGGCACCGCGTTCGCGATCCCGACCTACGCGTTCATGGTGGCCATCCTTGCCATGGTGGCGGTGGGACTGTTCCGGATCTTCGTCCTCGACCAGGACGTCCGGGCGGAGAGCGCGCCGTTCCACATCCGCGCGGAGGCCTCGCTGACCGGGTTCGCGTTCTTCTTCCTGCTGCTGCGCGGCTTCTCGTCCGGATCCGCGGCGCTGACCGGTGTGGAGGCCATCTCCAACGGCGTGCCCGCCTTCCGCAAGCCGAAGAGCCGCAACGCGGCCTCCACCCTGCTGATGCTCGGCATCCTGGCGATCACCATGCTGGTCGGGATCGTCATGCTGGGCCGGCTGACCGGCGTGAAGTTCGTCGACGACCCGGGCCGCCAACTGGTCGGCGCCCCGGACGGGTACCAGCAGAAGACGGTGACCGCCCAGCTGGCGCACGCCGTCTTCTCCGGGTTCTCGCCGGCCTTCTACTTCACCGCCGCGGTCACCGCGATCATCCTGCTGCTGGCGGCGAACACCGCGTTCAACGGCTTCCCGGTGCTGGGCTCGATCCTGGCCCAGGACCGCTACCTGCCGCGTCAGCTGCACACCCGCGGGGACCGGCTGGCCTACTCCAACGGCATCCTGTTCCTCGCGGCCTTCGCCATCGTGCTGATCGTGGCCTTCCAGGCGAATCCGACCCGGCTGATCCAGTTGTACATCGTCGGGGTGTTCGTCTCGTTCACCCTGTCGCAGACGGGCATGCTGCGGCACTGGAACCGGCTGCTGCGCACCGAACGTGACCCGGCGGCCCGGCGGCGGATGATCCGGTCCCGGGCGATCAACGGCTTCGGTGCCTGCCTGACCGGCATCGTCCTGGTCATCGTGCTGATCACCAAGTTCGTCACCGGCGCGTGGATCGCGATCGCCGCGATGGGCGTCATCTACCTGCTGATGCTCGGCATCCGGCGGCACTACGACCGGGTCGCCGAGGAACTGGTCCCGCCCGACGAGCGGGGCGTGCTGCCGGCCCGCAACCACGCCGTCGTACTGGTCAGCCAGCTGCACCTGCCGACACTGCGCGCGGTGCAGTACGCCCGGGCGACCCGCCCGGACACGTTGACCGCGGTCACCGTCAACGTCGACGAGAACGACACCCGCCGGCTGCAGTCGGAGTGGGAGGACCGGGAGCTGCCGGTACCGCTGACGGTGATCGACTCGCCGTTCCGGGAGATCACCCGCCCGATCATCGGCTACGTCAAGAACATGCGCCGCGACTCGCCGCGCGACGTGGTCACCGTGTTCATCCCCGAGTACGTGGTGGGCCGCTGGTGGGAGCACCTGCTGCACAACCAGAGCGCGCTGCGGATCAAGGCGCGGCTGCTGTACGAGCCGGGCGTGATGGTGACCAGCGTGCCGTGGCAGCTGGCCTCCAGCGAGGCCAAGAACCTCACCCGCTACGACCGGCAGGTCCAGAGCGGCGTGGTGCGCGGGCCGCGCCGGGGCTCGGAGGGCAACGAGCCGGGCTCGGCGGACGACCTGGTGCTGCGCCGGTGACCGACGCGGTGGAGGCGGTACGGGTCGGCGAGCGGCTGACCCTGGACGTGACCGCGGTGGCACCCGGTGGGCACTGCGTGGCCCGGCACGCCGGGCAGGTCGTCTTCGTACGGCATGCGCTGCCCGGCGAGCAGGTGGTGGCACGGGTGACCGAGGCCCGCGGTGGGTACCTGCGTGCCGACGCGGTCGAGATCCTCACCGCGGCCCCGGGGCGGGTCGAGCCGCCCTGCCCGTACGCCGGGCCGGACCGGTGTGGTGGCTGCGACTGGCAGCACGCCGACGCCGGGACGCAGCGTGCGCTGAAGGCGGCCGTCGTGACGGAGCTGCTCACCCGCATCGGGCGGCTCGGCGCCGACGAGGTGGCCGCCCTGGCGGTCACCGTCGAGGAACTGCCGGGCGGCCTGCTCGACTGGCGCACCCGGGTGCGGTACGCGGTGGACCGGGACGGTCGCGCCGGGTTCCGCGCGCACCGGTCGCACCGGGTGGTGCCGGTCGACGGCTGCCCGATCGCGACCCCGGAGGTACGCGCCCTGCCGGTGACCGGCCGGCGCTGGCCGCGCGACGTGGAGGTGACCGCGGTCGCGTCCGGCGCGGGGGACTCCGCGGTGCTGACCCATCAGGGCACGGGCCGGCGCCCCGGACCGACGTGCGTGGTGGACGGCCCCGACACGGTGCTGGAGCCGGCGGTGGGTCGTCGCTTCGAGGTGCCCGCGGACGCGTTCTGGCAGGTTCACCCGGCGGCACCGGACGCCCTGTCGCGGGCGGCCCTGGACCTGCTGGCGGCGCGCGAGGGCGACCACGTCTGGGACCTGTACGGCGGGGTCGGGCTGTTCAGCGCTGCGCTGGCCGACGTCGTCGGCGACGCGGGCTCGGTGACGATGGTGGAGTCGGGCCGGCAGGCGGTACGGGCGGCCCGGCGGAACCTGGCCGGCCAGGCGCGGTTCCACGCCGTGGCGGCCCGGGTGGAGCGGGCCCTGCCGACCCTGCGCGCCGGGGTCGACCTGGTGCTGCTCGACCCACCTCGTTCGGGTGCGGGGCGGGAGGTGGTCACCGCGCTCACGAAGGCGGGTCCGCGGGCGGTCTGCTACGTGGCGTGCGACCCGGCGGCGTTCGCTCGCGACGTCCGCACGTTCACCGAACTGGGCTGGCGACTTGTCACCCTCCGGGCGTTCGACGCCTTCCCGATGACCCAGCACGTGGAGTGTGTCGGCCTGTTCGAACCGGGCGTAGGCTGACCGGTCGTGACGCAGCCGGACGAGAACCCCGACCTGCCCGCCGCGGCCGTCGATGACCTGGTGGCGCTGCTGCCCGCGCCGCTGGCGCCGGGTCTGAGCGCGGCCGAACTGGACGCCGTGGAGCACCGGTACGGCTTCCGGTTCTCGGCCGACCACCGGGCGTTGCTCGCCCGCGCGCTGCCGGTCGGGGACCGGTTCCCGGACTGGCGCGACGGTGACCCCGGGGCGTTGCGTGACTGGCTGGGGCGGCCGGCGCAGGGTGTGTTGTTCGACGTTCGGGAGAACGGGTTCTGGCACCCGGGCTGGGGTGAACGGCCCGCGGACCGCGCGGCGGCGGTGCGCGTGGCGACCGACGAGCTGTCCCGGGTGCCACCGCTGGTGCCCGTGTACGGCCACCGGTACCTGCCGGGCATCGGGGGACGGGCCGGTCATCCGGTGCTGTCGACGCACCAGACGGACATCATCGTCTACGGCGCCGACCTGGGGCGTTACCTGCGGCAGGAATTCGGCGGCGGGTACCGGACCGAGCTGGTCGAGGGCGCGGAGTGCACCGTGCCGTTCTGGTCGACGCTGGTGAGCTGAGCGCGTTCCGCGGAGCCGGGCGCCCAGCGGGTCGGGGTGCTCGGTGGACCGGGCGCTCGGCGGGCCGGGGCCGCTCAGCGCGGCCCGGCGCGCTCGGTGGGCCGGGCGCTCAGTGTGTCGTGGTGCTCAGACCCTTCACGGCCGGCGTGCGCAGCGGCAGCCGCAGGTGGATCCCCTCTCGGCGCAGGGTGCGCCGGAACCACAGCAGCGAGATCACGATCGCGGCGACGACCAGCGCGTACGAGGTGGCCGTGCCGATGACCAGGTAGCTGGCGAGGCTGGTGCGGGCGAGCATCCAGAGCGTGAATCCGCCGCTGACCAGGAAGACCGACGACCACAGGACCGACACCTGGTGGAAGAACCGTCGCACCTTCGGATTGTCGGTCAGAGAGCGCGGGAAGACACAGAAGTCCGCCGCGAGCTTGGCGATCAGTGATCGTCCGAACGGCAGGAGGGCGAGGAAGGCCACACCGATGACGAAGTCCTGCACCGACGGCGAGATGAAGTAGAGAAAGACACTCCCGGTGGCGAAGCCGATCGCGGTGCGGACCACCAGTAGGGCGGTCATGAACGCCAGCACGGTCGGAATGGGCCGTCGCGTCACCGCGCGCCACACCAGGGCCGTCAGCGACCAGCCGAGCGCGGCGAAGAGCGCGCCGTGCAGGCCGGTGAGGGTGAGCACCAGGTAGAACAACCCCAGCGGGATGAGCGTCGCTTCCATCAGGTGCGTCAGGCCGTGCCTCAGGTGCACGCCCAGCGCAGGCAGATGGATGGTGGTCGGCTCGGACATGGGGAGGAACCTCTCTGCGCCTCGACCCGAGGCGTGTCGATGGCATATGGGGGGATTATCGAATGCTGCGGGGGAAAAACCTCGATGGTTCCGTCGCCCGGGGCGACACACCTGACGCGGCGTGCCCTACCGGGAACGGACGGGCCGGCGATGGTTCGTCAGTGGCGGGATTCAAGCCCGGCCTGCGGTCAGTCTACCCAGCCTGACCGGCCTCTATGCCTGCCGACACCTGCGGAAACGGGTGTCTGTGTCCACCGGGAACGGCCAACTCGGGCCGACGGTGCGCCCCGTCGGACGGGCTGTCCGACGGAGGTGCGGTTGTCTATCCGGCGGACGTTACGACCCTTGCTCCGTGATCGCAGCGTCAGGTGGCAGACATCACCCGATCGGGCCGGTGGTCAGCGCTCCCTGGATTCGGCTCTTGACGGATGTATGCATGAAGGGCGCACCATAGCTTCAGATTGTGAACTCAGTGGGCTTCGACCGGATGTCAAGCTCCGGCGGAGCGGCCAGCCATCGGTCTGCGGGCGCCGGGGGCGTCCGGTCAGGATGGAGGCAGGGCCAGATGCGCGCCGAGACGCCGGACGGTCGTCCGCCAGGTTCACAGGCGTCACTGCACCGGGCGAACGTGACCCGGGTGCTGCGTGCCGTCCGGTCCGCGGGCAGCCTCAGCCAGGCGGAGATCTCGCGGCACACCGGCCTGTCGGCCGCGACGGTGTCCAACATCGTGCACGAACTGGCCGACGCCGGCTCGGTGCAGGTGAACACCGGGTCGGCCGGTGGCCGGCGGGTCCGACGGGTGACGCTCAACCCGGCCAACGGCGTCGTGGTCGGGGTCGACTTCGGCCACTCCCACCTCCGGGTGGCGATCGCCGACGTGTCGCACCAGGTGCTCGCCTCCGAGACCGAGCCGGTGGACGTGGACGTCTCGGCTGCGGAGTGCCTGGACCGGGCGGAGGTACTGGTCGGCACGCTGCTGGCGGGAGCGGACGTGCCCCGCGACCGGATCGCCGGGGTCGGTCTGGGGGTGCCCGGGCCGATCGACACCGACACCGGTGAGATCGGCTCCAGTGCGCTGTTGCCCGGCTGGGTGGGGATACGGCCCCGGGAGGCGCTGGCCGAGCGGCTGCGGCTGCCGGTGCACGCCGACAACGACGCCAACCTGGGGGCACTGGGCGAACTCGTGTTCGGGGCCGGGCGCGGGCACCGCGACCTCATCTACCTGAAGGTGTCGACCGGTGTCGGTGCCGGCCTGGTACTGGGCGGCCGGCTCTACCACGGCGCCGGTGGCACGGCGGGCGAGATCGGGCACATCACGCTGGACGAGTCGGGGCCGGTGTGCCGGTGCGGCAACCGTGGCTGCCTGGAGACCCATGCCAACGCGCGGTACCTGCTGGCCCTGCTGCGCGACAGCCACGGCCCGGACCTGACGGTCGGCGACGCGGTACGGCTCGCGCAGGACGGGGACCCGGGCTGCCGGCGGGTGCTCGCCGACATCGGACGCCACCTGGGCATCGGCGTGGCCAGCGTGTGCAACCTGCTCAACCCGGGTTGCGTGATCATCGGCGGTGACCTGGCGGCGGCCGGTGACCTGCTCACCGGCCCGCTGCGTGAGGCGGTCGGCAGGTACGCGATCCCGAGCGCCTCACGCACCCTCACGGTGCTGACCGGGACCCTCGGCGACCGGGCCGAGGTGTTGGGCGCGCTAGCGCTGGCGATGAGCCGGAGTGACCTGGCAATCGGGCCGATGTGAGAGGGTACGTACGCATTCGCCCGGACTCGTCGACTACGCACCGGCACCGCTCCGTTTCGATGTTCACGTAGATAACGAATGGGTGCGGTTTTGTCCTGAGAGATCTTCACTTATTGACGACTTCTGGTCTGAGCGGTTGACTGTCGCCAACGTGGCCGTGTGAGTGCGGCCTGTGTCAGGGAGGTTCGAGCACGTGAGGACTTACTTGCGTCGCGGGCTCGCGGTCGCCGCGGTCGCCGTGCTGGCGCTGGGCGCGTCGGCCTGCGGTAAGGCGAAGCAGTCCGGCGACTCCGGCGGTTCCGGTGACGTCAGCGTCAGCAAGGGCTTCAAGATCGGCATCCTGCTGCCGGAGTCCAAGACGGCCCGGTACGAGAAGTTCGACCGGCCGTACCTGGAGCAGGACATCCAGAAGCTGTGCCCGAAGTGCACGATCGAGTACCGCAACGCCGACCAGGACGCGGACAAGCAGCGTCAGCAGGTCGACTCGGTACTGGCCGCGGGTGTCAAGGTGCTCATCCTCGACTCGGTCAACTACAAGTCGATCCAGGGCTCGGTGGCCAAGGCGAACTCGCGGGGCGTCAAGGTCATCGCGTACGACCGGCTCGCGACCGGGCCGATCGCGGGCTACTCGTCCTTCGACAACGTCAAGATCGGTGAGCTGCAGGGCCGGGCGTTCCTCGACGCCGTCAAGAAGGGCGGCAGCCCGAAGCGCGGCAAGGTGATCCTGGTCAACGGCTCGCCCGACGACCCGAACGCACCGGACTTCAAGAAGGGCATGCACAACATCCTGGACGGCCAGGTGACCGTCGGTGCCGAGTACGACACCACGGACTGGAGCCCGGACGAGGCCCGTAAGGAAGTCAACGGCGCGATCGGCAAGGTCGGCGCCAAGAACGTGATCGGCGTGTACGCCGCGAACGACGGCATGGCCGGCGGTGCGATCGCCGCGCTGAAGGCCAACAAGGTCACGCCGCTGCCCCCGGTCACCGGCCAGGACGCCGAGGTCGCCGGACTGCAGCGGATCCTCACCGGCGAGCAGTACGCGACGATCTACAAGTCGATCAAGCCGCAGGCCCAGGCCGCCGCGGAGATGGCCGTCGCCGTCGCCCAGGGCAAGAAGTGGAAGGGCGGCAGCGACACGGTCAACAACGGCTCGGTCACCGTGCCGGCCAAGATCGTGCCGGCCACGGCCGTCACCAAGGACAACATCGAGAGCACCGTGATCAAGGACGGCTACTGGAAGGCGTCCGAGATCTGCGTCGGTCGCTACGTGAAGGACTGCAAGGCAGCCCACATCACGCTGAACTGACGCGCTGAGCAGTGCGGTCGGCGTCCCGGTACGTCCGGGGCGCCGACCGCGAGCGTTACCCGCTGCCCGGCCGACCGGGCCGCGCAGAAGGAGATGGTGAAGTGGCATCCTTGCGGACCGACACGCCCGTGCTCGCGCTGCGGGGAATCTCCAAACGGTTCGGTGCCGTGCAGGCGCTGACCGATGTCGAGCTCGAGGTGCACGGCGGCGAGGTCGTCGCCCTCGTCGGGGACAACGGTGCGGGCAAGTCCACCCTGGTCAAGGCGATCTCCGGGGTGACCACCGCGGACGCCGGGGTGATCGAGTGGCAGGGCGCACCGGTGACGGTGTCCCGCCCGCACGACGCGCAGGCGCTCGGCATCGCCACCGTGTACCAGGACCTGGCGCTCGCCGACAACCTCGACGTGGTCGGCAACCTGTTCCTCGGCCGGGAGGTCCGCCGGTTCGGGCTTCTCGACGAGGTCGAGATGGAGCGCCGGTCCCGGGAGCTGCTGGACACCCTGTCCATCAAGATCCCGAGCGTGCGGATCCCGGTCGCCTCGCTGTCCGGTGGGCAGCGGCAGACCGTGGCGATCTCCCGGTCCCTGCTGGGCGAGCCGAAGATCGTGATCCTCGACGAGCCCACCGCCGCGCTCGGCGTGGAACAGACCGCGCAGGTGCTGGACCTGGTCGAACGGCTCCGTGACCGCGGCCTGGGCGTCATCCTGATCAGCCACAACATGGCCGACGTCGGCGCCGTCGCGGACCGGGTCGCGGTACTGCGACTGGGTCGCAACAACGGGATCTTCGACGCCCGCAGCACCAGCCAGGAACAGATCATCTCGGCGATCACCGGCGCCTCGGACAACGCGGTCACCCGGCGGGCCTCCCGCTCGCAGACGGTGCCGACCGACGACGGACCGACCGACACACCGGCCGACGCCGCCGGGCAGGACGCGGGTACGGAGGGCGAGCTGTGACCACCACCAAGGACGTGCCGCCCCAGCCGGCGGTGGTGCAGACCGACCCGCGCCTGGTGATGGCCCAGCGTGGCCTGTCCGGGTACGCGGCGGATAGCTGGCGCCGGGTGCGGGGCGGTGAACTGGGCTCGATCCCGGTCGTCCTCGGCCTGATCATCATCTGGGTCATCTTCCAGAGCATGAACTCGGGCTTCCTGTCGCCGAGCTACCTCAGCCAGATCACCATCGACATCGTCGCCACCGGCATGTTGGCCGCGGGCATCGTGTTCGTGCTGCTGCTCGGCGAGATCGACCTGTCGATCGGCTCGGTGTCGGGCGCCTGCGCGGCGGTGCTCGCGGTGGCCAACCACAGCTGGGGCTTCAACGAATGGGAGTCGATCCTGCTCGCCGTCGTGGTCGGCCTGGCGATGGGCCTGCTGCACGGCTTCTTCTTCGCCAAGATCGGCGTACCGGCGTTCATCGTGACGCTGGCCGGCCTGCTCGGCTGGTTGGGCGTCATGCTGTGGGTGCTCGGCCCCACCGGCTCGTACAACCTGTCCAACAGCAGCGGCATCATCGACCGGCTGACCAACACGTACTTCGCCGAGGTCATCTACGCGTACGGGCTGGCCGGGGTGGTGACCGTCGGGTACCTCCTGGTCTGCCTGGCGGGCAGCCGGCGCCGGGTCCGGGCCGGCATCCCGGCCCGCGGGTTCGTCGAGATCCTGGTGCGCAGCGCGGTGCTCGGTGTCGTGCTGTTCGGCATCGCCGTGGTGTACAACCAGGCCCAGGGCCTGCCGCTGGCCCCGGTGATCTTCCTCGTCTTCGTGGTGGGCCTCGACTTCGTCCTGCGGCACACCTCGTACGGCCGGAAGGTGTTCGCGGTCGGCGGTAACGTCGAGGCCGCCCGCCGGGCCGGCATCAACGTGACCGCGGTACGGATCAGCGTGTTCGCGATCTCCGGGACGATGGCCGCGATCGGTGGCGTCTTCTTCGCCTCGGTCAACACCAACATCACCAAGTCCGGCACCGGACAGGAGATCCTGATGGACGCCATCGCGGCGGCCGTCATCGGTGGCACCAGCCTGTTCGGCGGCCGGGGCAGCACGTACTCGGCGCTGCTCGGTGTGCTGGTCATCCAGTCCATCGCGGCCGGCATGAACCTGGTCGGCATCACCGACTACGCCCAGTACATGGTCACCGGCGTCGTCCTGTTGGCCGCCGTGGTGATCGACTCGGTGTCGCGGCGCAGTCAGCGGGCCTCCGGCAGGGCCTGACCGATCGTCCGGACGTGGGCCGGGAGCGGACCGCTCCCGGCCCACATTCGCGTCCGCACCCGGTACGGATGCCTGACCGGGTGTCGCTGCGTCCTACAGCGCGGCCGGGTCCCGGGACACCACGTGGCAGGACACCCGGCGGGACTCGTCGAGCGGGAGCAGCTCCGGTTCGACGCTCCGGCACACGTCCTCGACCAGCGGGCAGCGCGGATGGAACCGGCAACCCGGCGGGGGTGCGGCGGGATCCGGGATCTCGCCGGTCAGCGTGCGGGTCGACCGCTCGGCCTCGACGGCCGGGTCCGGCACCGGCACCGCGTCGTGCAGCGACCTGGTGTACGGATGCGCCGGCTCGTCGGACACCTCGCGCCAGCCACCGGTCTCGACCACCCGGCCCAGGTACATCACCGCGATGCGGTCCGCCAGGTGTCGGACCATGCCCAGGTCGTGCGAGATGAACAGGTACGTCAGGCCCAGCTCGGCGCGCAGCGTGGCCAGCAGGTTCATCACCTCGGCGCGGACCGACACGTCCAGCGCGGACACCGGCTCGTCCAGGACCAGTACCTCGGGTTCCACGGCGAGCGCACGGGCGATGCCGACCCGCTGTCGCTGCCCACCGGACAGCTGGTGCGGGTACCGGTCGGCCACCGAACCGGGCAGGCCCACCATGTCCAGCAGCTCAGCCACCCGGGCCGGCCCGGCCGGACCGCGCGCCAGCCGGTGCACGGTGAGTACCTCGGCGAGGGTCGCGGCGACGGAGCGGCGCGGGTTGAGCGACGCGTACGGGTCCTGGAACACCAGCTGGATCCTGCGGCGCATCCTGCGCAGTGGTTCGCCGCGCAGGCCGGTCAGGTCGGTGCCGTCCAGCAGGATGCGGCCCGCCGTCGGCCGTTCCAACCGGACCAGCATCCGGGCCGTGGTCGACTTGCCGCAGCCGGACTCGCCGACCAGCCCGAGGGTCTCGCCGCGCGCCACCGTGAACGACACCCCGTCGACGGCGCGGACCAGCCCGTCACGGGTCCGGTAGTGCCGGACCAGGTCCACCACCTCGATCATGACCAGCGCTCCCGGGGTACGTGGCAGGCGGCGAGGGCGTCCCCGCGCGGGACCAGGGCCGGCTCCTCCGTCCCGCACCGGGACACCCGCTGCGGGCAGCGCGGCGCGAACGGGCAGCCGGCCGGCAGCCCGGCAAGGTCCGGTGGGGTGCCACCGATCTGTGCCAGCGGGCCGCGGCCCAGGTCGGTCGGGGACGGGATCGAGGCGAGCAGCCCCGCCGTGTACGGGTGCTGCGGTTCCGCGAACACCGCGCGGCTCGGCGCCGCCTCGGCGACCCGCCCCGCGTACATGACGGCGACCCGCTGCGCGACCCGCGCCACCACGCCCAGGTCGTGGGTGATCCACAGGACGGCCAGGTCGTGCGAGACGCGAAGTTCGTCGACCAGGGCCAGGATCTGCTGCTGGATGGTGACGTCGAGGGCGGTGGTCGGCTCGTCGGCGATGAGTACCTTCGGCCGCAGCGCCAGGGCACTCGCGATGAGTACCCGCTGACGCTGGCCGCCGGACAGCCGGTGCGGGTAGGTGCGGGCCACCCGGTCCGGCCGCGGCAGCCCCACCTCCTCGATCGCCGCGAGGGTCCGCCGTTTCGCCTCCGCGCCGCGCACACCGTGCGCCCACAGGCCCTCGACGATCTGCGCGCCGACGGTCATCAGCGGATTCAGTGCCGTCATCGGGTCCTGGTAGATCATCGCGACGGTGCCGCCACGCCGGGACCGGCGGGCGCGTTCCGGCAGCGTGACCTGGTCCTCCCCGTCGACCAGGACCCGGCCGCCGGTGATCCGGGCGCCGTCGGGCAGCAGGCCGAGTACCGACAGGGCGGTGAAGCTCTTGCCGCTGCCGCTCTCGCCGACCAGGCCGACGATCTCGCCCGGGCGTACGTCGAGCGACACGCCCCGAACCACGGGCAGGTCCCGGCCACCGACGGACACGACGGTGTGCAGGTCCTCCACGGCGAGCGCCGGCCGGTCGATCATCGCCGTGCCGTCCTCGGGTCCAGGGCGTTACGCAGCCCGTCGCCGACCAGGTTCAGCCCGATCACCGCGACGACCACCGCGGCCGCCGGGAACACCAGCGTCCACCAGGCGTCCGCGAACAGGGTGCGCGACTCGGCCACCATGAGGCCCAGCGAGGCCTCCGGCGGCTGGGTACCCAGGCCCAGGAACGACAGGCCGGCCTCGGTGAGGATCGCCCAGGACATGGCCAACGCGACCTGCACGGCGATCGGCGCGGACACGTTCGGCAGTACGTGCCGCAGCAGCAGACGGGCGGGGGAGAAGCCGAGTACCCGGCCCGCCCGCACGTACTCGGACTCCCGCACGGTGAGCACGGGTCCGCGGGCGACCCGCACGAAGATCGGTGTGTACACCACGGCGATCGCGACGGCGGTGTTGAACCAGCCGTGCCCGAGCGCGGCGACCATCGCCAACGCCAACAGGGTCGCCGGGAACGCGAACAGTACGTCGGTGAACCGGCCCACGACGGCGTCCAGGATGCCGCCGGCGAAACCGGACACCACGCCGAGCAGGCCGCCCACCAGGGCCGCGATCCCGACGGACACCGCGGCCACCCGCAGCGAGGCGAAGATCCCGGCGGCGACCCGGGACGCGATGTCCCGGCCGAACTGGTCGGTGCCCAGCCAGTGCCCGCCCGTCGGCGGGCTCAGCCGCGCGGCGTCGTCCTGGGCGAGCGGGTCGTGGCCGGTCAGGTGCGCCAGGGACAGCAGCGCCGCCAGGGCGAGGATCCCGACCAGGACCACCCCGACCCGCCCGTTGCGGTCCGCGAGCATCCCGCTCGACAGCCACCGTCCGCCGGGCGCCGGCGGGGCGGCGGCGGCCGCGTCGGTCATCGCGGTGGGCGGCAGCTCCGTCACGCCCGCCTCCCCTCGCTGCGGGTACGCGGGTCCAGCAGCCGGTACGCGACGTCCACCAGGAGGTTGACCAGGACGAACGTGGTCGCGACGAGCAGGGTGACGCCCTGCACGATGGCGTAGTCCTGCCGCAGGATGCCGCCCAGCAGCAGCCGTCCCAGGCCCGGCAGGGCGAAGATCTGCTCCACCACCAGGGTGCCGCCCAGCAGGTACCCGAACTGGATGCCCACCATCGTCATGATCGGGATCCCGGCGTTGTGCAGGATGTGCCGGAACCGCACCCGCGGCTCGGTCAGGCCCTTGCCGCGCGCGGTACGGACGAAGTCGGCCGAGGACGCCTCCAGGTAGGCCGAGCGGGTGGTGCGCATGACCGTCGCGGTCAACCCGATCGCCAGGACCAGGGCCGGGTACAGCATCTGCCGCAGGTTCCCGCCCACCGAGGTGCCCAGCGACACGTAGCTGCCGGGGCTGGGGAAGTAGGAGAACGCCGAGGCCAGCCAGGCCACCAGTACCGAGGCGACGACGAACTCGGGCAGCGCCAGCCCGACCAGGCCGACCCCCTGCACGGACAGGTCGCGGACCCGGCCCGGTCGGCTCGCGGCGAGCATGCCGGCGAGTACGCCGACCGGCACCGCGATCAGCATGGCCAGTACCGCGAGTTCGACGGTGACCGGCAGCGCGTCCACGATCAGGGTGCTCACCGGGGTGCCGGTGTCCAGCGAGACACCCAGGTCGCCGCGTACCACGCCCCACAGCCAGTGCCCGAACTGGCTCACCGGTGAGGCGTCCAGGCCGTAGAAGTGTTGCAGGGAGCGGCGTTGGTCGGCGGTCAACGTCGCGGCCTGGGTGCCCAGCTTGGCGGTGATCGTGTCACCGGGCAGCGCGCGCAGCACGACGAACACCACCACCGCCACGCCGAACAGCGTGCCGAGCATGCCCAGGAGCCGGCCGAGCAGGTACCGCACGGTCATGGACCGGCCCCGGGTCGGCCGGACGGGTGCCCGTGGAGCCGTACCGTCATCGCAGGCTCGTGTTGCGCAGGTTGTCCAGCGAGTCGGACGGGGTCGGCGCGAAACCCGTCATCTTCGGGTTCTGCACGTAGTACGTCTGGTTGCGGAACAGCCACACCCACGGCGAGTCGGTCAGCATGCGCTGCTGGAACTCGCGGAACGTCTGCTTGCGGACCTCCTGGTCGGTACTGTCGTTCGCCTTGCGCAGCAACGAGTCGAGCTTCTTGTCGGTCAGCCCGGCCGGCGTGGTCAGGCTGCCGTCGGACAGGAAGTACCGGTTGTACTGCAGGTACGGGTCGTTGCTGCCGGCGTTGAGCGCCACCGCGGCGTCGAAGTTGGCCTTTGACCAGTTCGGCACGTAGACGTTGGTCTCCTGCCGGTCGAGGTCGAGCTTGACGCCGATCTTGGCCAGCTGCGACTGCAGCACCTGGGCCAGGTTGGTGGACGTCGAGTACTGGCCGGTCATCACGATCGTCTTGAGGTGGAAGCCCTTGGCGTAGCCGGCCTTCGCGAGCATCTTCTTCGCCGCGGCCGTGTCGCCCAACCGGCAGCCGAGGCCGTCGGTGGCGCTGGACTGGTACGCCTGGCTGGTGATCGGGCCGGTCGGCGAGGCCTGGCCGAAGTAGACGCTGTCGATGGCCTTCTGGCGGTCGATCGCGCAGGAGATGGCCCGGCGCACCGCCGCCGAGCGCAGCGGCCCGCGCCGTCCGTTGAGCTGGAGCACGTGGTAGTCGAGCGTCGGGTTGGCGACGACGCCGGCCTTGGCGTTCTTCTTCAGCTGTCGGGCCAGGGCCGGGTCGCTGACCAGACCCAGGCTGAAGCTGCCGGCCTTCATGCCGGACACGATCGACGACTCGTCCGGGATGACGCGGAACTGGATGCCGCCGTTGCGCGGGGCGCCGTTCCAGTAGTGCCGGTTGGCGGCGAGGTCCAGCTCCTCGCCCTGCTTCCAGGTCTTCCACCGGTACGGACCGGTGCCGTTGGGCTTCTTGGCCACGGTGCGGGCCTTGATGTCCGCCGTGGACAGGATCGAGGTGCCCGTGTAGGTCAGGGCGGTGAGCAGCGAGGCGTCCGGCCGCTTCAGGGTCAGGGTCAGGGTGTGCGGGTCCGGTGCGGCCACCTTCGCCACGTTCGACAGGTAGGAGGCGTCCACGGAGGCCGTCTTCGGGTCGAGCACCCGGTCCAGCGTGGCCTTGGCGTCGGCCGAGGTCAGCGGCGCACCGTTGTGGAACTTCACGCCGTCGCGCAGGGTGAAGCGGATGCTCTTGCCGTCCTTGCCGACCGTCCACTTCGTCGCCAGCCCGGGCACCAGCTTCCCGCTCGCGTCGGTGTCGACGAGGGTGTCGTACACCAGCGCCAGGGTCTGGTTGGTGGCGAACGCCGTGACCCGGGCCGGGTCCAGGACGTCGACGTCGGCGGTGCGGGCGACGACGATCTGGGCGGCTCCGCCGCTGGAGTTGCCGCCGTCGGGGGTGGGGCTGCATCCGGTGGCCGTGGCGCCGAGGGCCAGGACCGCGATCGTGCCGATGCCCCACCGGCGTACGTGAAGGGTTGTCACCGTGAGTCCTCCCAAGTCTTGCCGACAGAGAGTAGTACCCGTGCCGGAAGACGGTCAGTGGCCTGCGTCATTGGACCACATTATGAAAATTACCTACAGTGCCGGTTGTGCTCGACTCTCTCGCCGCTGACCTGCTGGATCACCACCCGCTGGCCGGGCCGACCGGGGTACTGCTCCGGGTTGCGGACCGCGTCGGAACGCTCGCGGAGAGTTGCTGTGGCTACCGGCAGACCCATCGGAGCCATGACGGTGAGACACGGGAGCTGCCCGATCCGCCCCGACTCACTCCCGACGCGCTGTTCGACCTCGCGTCGGTCACCAAGATCGCCGCGACCACGGGCGCGTTGCTGAGCCTCACCGACCGTCGGGTCCTGGACCCGGACGACCCGGCCCGGCGCTGGCTGCCCGGGATGCCCGCCGGTACCCGCCTGTCCGACCTGCTGCGGCACCGGGCCGGCCTGGCCGAATGGTGGCCGGTCTACTGCGCCCTCGCGGCCCCCGCGCAGGATGCCGGGGCCGCGGAGACCCCGGTCGGCGCGGGAGGCCGGGAGTCGGCGGGGGCGGACGCCGAGTCCGCGATCGTCGGGCTGCCGCCGCGCTACCCGCGTGACGCCGGCCGGCACTATTCGGACCTCGGGTTCATGCTGCTCGGCCGGGTCGTCGAGAGGGCCGCGGCGCAGCCCCTGGCCGCCGCGGTCGCCGCCCTCGTGCACGAGCCGGCGGGCATGATCACCGCGCACTACCGGCCGGCCGGTACCGGTCCGGACCACCCGATCGTGGCCACCGCGCACGGCGACTGGTACGAGCGACGGATGCTGGCCACCGACGAGCCCTACCCGGTCGGAGTGTCGCCGGACAGCTTCGCCGGATGGCGCACCCACACCCTGGTCGGCGAGGTGCACGACGGCAACGCCTGGCACGCGTACGGCGGCGTCGCCGGGCACGCGGGACTGTTCGGCACCGCCGACGACCTGGTCGCCTTCGGGCGGGCGCTGCTGGCCTCGCTGGCCGGCGACGGCCCGTGGCGGGCGGAGACGGTGCGCCGCTTCGTCGCCGCCGGTCCGGACGCCGGCCAGGGCCTGGGATTCTGGCGGTGGCCCGGGCACGGCGCCCTCGGGCACGCCGGGTTCACCGGGATCAGGTTCGCCGTGCTGCCCGCCGTCGACCGGGTCGCCGTCATGCTGACCAACCGGGTGCACACCGTGCGCCGGGAACTCGTGGACCTCGGCCCGGCCTGGGACCGGATGCTGTCCAGCGTGGCAAAGGGGGAACTGGGATGACAATGCGGGTGATCGGCCTGATGTCGGGCACCTCGTACGACGCGATCGACGTGGCCGCCGCCGAGTTCGACGTGGACGAGGACACGCTCGTACTGCGGCCGCTCGGCTCGCTCGGCGTGCCGTACCCGGACGAGCTGCGCGACGCCGTGGCCGCGGTGCTGC
>JBAUUM010000114.1:0-6599 GCA_049582705.1 Actinocatenispora sp. | reverse complement strand
GGGTCCGGCGGCGCCGCGGTCGCGGTGGCGCCCACGGGGGCGAGCAGCGCGAGGGTGGCGGCAGCGGTCAGGGCGAGGCGGCGGGCGGTACGGAGCATCGGGGGATCTCCTCGTTCGTCCGGTCCGGTCGTGGCGGGTGAGGGTCGTGTCACCGCCACGCGACCGGGAGGTGGCGCAGTCCGCGCAGGGTCAGGTTGTGCCGGTACTCGGGCGCGCCCGCGGCGCGCAGCTCGGGGTACCGGGCGAGGACGTCGAAGACGATCCGGGTCTGCCGGTTCGCGACGGGCGAGCCGAGGCAGGAGTGGGCGCCGCGGCCGAAGCCGAGGTGCGGGTTGGGCGCGCGGTCGAACCGGAGTTCGTCGGGCCGGGGGAACCGGTCGGGGTCCCGGTTGGCGGCGCCCAGCAGCAGCGTGACGGCCTGCCCGGCGCGCATCGGTACGCCGCCGAGCGTGGTGTTCTCGACGCAGACCCTGGCCAGCGCCTGCACGGGGGAGCAGTACCGGGTCAGTTCCTCGACGGCCGGGCCGGGCGCCCGGACCGGGAACCGCCCGAAACCGCCGGTGCCGAGCAGCGCGGCCGCCGCCAGCCCGAGCACCTTGCTGGCGGAGGTGTAGCCGGCGTGCAGCAGTACCCGCAGGGTGTTCGCCAGTACGGTCCGCTCGACGTCGTCCCCGGTGTGCCGGGCCAGCTGCCCGACGAGGCCGTGCGGCGCCGGGTCGTCCAGCCAGCCGGCCGTGTACGCGGCGAGTTCGGCCCGGGCGGGCATGGCCCTCTCGCCCTTCTCGGGCCACAGTCCGGCGTCCATCCCGTCGGCGATCGCGTCGGCGACCGGCACGAACCAGCCGAGGTCGGGGGCGGGTACGCCGAGCAGCGTCATGGTGGTGTGCAGCGCGAGGGGTTCGGCGAGGTCGGTGACGAAGTCGAACCGGGACCGGCCGGCGAGCCGGTCCAGCAGGGTGGCCGTGTGCCCGGCGATGGACGCCTCCAACGCGGGGCCGTCGACGGTACGGAGGGCCTCCATCAGCGGTCGGCGTACCGCGGTGTGCTCCGGCGGGTCGAGGGTCTGCACGCTGAGCGCCTGGGGCGGTACGTCCTCGCCGGCCCGCCGCCAGTCCGAGCCGAACCGCGTGCTGTCCCGGAGGACCTCGACGGCGTCGACGTAGCGGGTGAGGATCCAGGACTCGAACCGCGGGTACCAGAAGATCGGCTGTGTCTCGCGGAGTCTGGCGAGGGCGGGGTAGGGATCGGTGAGGGTGCCCGGCTCGGCGAGCGCCAGGATCGGGTCGTCTGCCACGATCTCCTGCACGGACACCCCTCACCGAAAGTGTTCATGTCGTAACCTCGGTTCGATACGTTACCAAAGAAGTTCATCCAGTCACACAGGACGCGAGAGGACATTTTTCCCGGAACGTCGCCCATCGTCGCGTCCGGTGAACACGGAGAAACGGTCGGGCGAGCGGATCGTCACAGCTGGGTGATGACTCGGGGCGGGTCACGGCGCCGCCCGCCTCGCTGGGGTATACGTAGCGGAAGACAGATCGGCATGCCAGGAGGCGACCCGCCGTGTTTCCGCCAGACGTACCCACCGCGACACCGTCGGACATCGACGACGCCGCCTACCTGCTCGACGTCCGGGAGGACGACGAGTGGGCGGCCGGCCACGCACCGGGCGCGCACCACCTGCCCATGCAGGAGATCCCGGCCCGCACCGGCGAGGTCCCCATGGACGACCAGGTCTTCGTGATCTGCCGGTCCGGGGGCCGGTCCGCGCAGGTCGCCGCGTACCTGCTGGCCAACGGCTGGGACAACGTACGCAACGTGGAAGGCGGCATGCGGGCGTGGGCCGCCGCGGGTCGGGCGCTGGAGGGCACGGACGATGCCGCGCCGCGGATCATCTGAGCCTCGGTACGCCGGGACCGCCGGGCGGGACACCGCGCCGGCCCGGTCCGGCGTCGGCTCTCCGGCCGCAGACCCGGCCGCCGAACCCGCAGTGGGCACGGCGGGCGACGGCACCGGATCGGAGCCCCCCGGAGGGCGGGCCGCACCGCTCGACACGGCGGGTCCGCGTTCCGCGGTCCGCACCGCGGAGTACCGGCCGCTGGTGGTCGCGCACCGCGGCTCCAGCCACATCCTCGCCGAGCACACCATCGCCGCGTACCAGCGGGCCATCGACGAGGGCGCGGACGCGCTGGAGTGCGACGTCCGGCTGACCCGCGACGGGCACCTCGTCTGCGTGCACGACAGGCGGGTGGAACGCACCAGCAACGGGCGCGGCGTGGTCAGCGAGTTCGACCTGGCGGAGCTGTCCGCGCTCGACTTCGGTTCCTGGCACCCGGGCCTGCCGGACTCGGCGGACGACCTCATCGGCCCCGAGCGCCCCGACCCGGAGCAGCCGCCGCCGGAACGGCAGAGCGTACTCACCTTCGCCCAGCTGCTGACCCTGCTGGTGGACGCGCCGCGACCGGTCCGGCTGCTGGTGGAGACGAAGCACCCCACCCGGTACGGGGGCCTGGTCGAGCGTGCCCTGGTCGCGGAGCTGCACCGGTTCGGGCTGGACCGGCCGTCGGAGCCGGAGATCGCGCCGGTGACCATGATGTCGTTCTCGCTGATCGCGGTACGTCGGGTGGCCGACCTGGCACCGCGGATACCAACCGTCCTGCTGCTCAGCGGAGTGCCGGCCCGGTTCCGGACCGGGGTGCTGCCCTCGGGAGTGTCCATCGCGGGACCGGGCGTGGCGGCGCTTCGGGAGCAGCCGCACTTCGTCGAGCGGGTGCAGCAGGCCGGTCGCCGGGTGTACGTGTGGACGGTCAACGAACCCGCGGACATCGACTACGTGACGTCCCTGCGGGCCGACGGCATCATCACCGACCGGCCCACCGACGTCCTCCGGGTGCTGAACCGGCACTGACAACGGGCGACGGATCTTGCGGCCGGGTCACCCGTCCGTGGACACTCAGCCGTAATGACCGAAGAGGGCGCCGTCGTCGACTATCCGGTGCTGCTCGCCGGCGTGCTGGCGGGCGTGCGCGGCGGGCAGCCACCGCTGCCGGCCGTACGGACGCTGATGCGGGCGATGGTCGCGGCGCTCGGCGCGGACTGCGGATCGCTCGTCGGCTACGACGAGGACGCCGGGCACGTGATCGCGACCACCCCCCGCTCGGACTGGGCGCTCGGCCGGCCCATCGATCCGAGGCATCCGCTCGTGGTCCGGCTGTCCACCGAACCCGTCGTCGAGTTCGACCTGGCCCGCGACGTGCCACCGGAACTGGCCGGTCAGTGTTCCGCGCGCGGTGTCTCCCGGTCCGCGGCGGTCGGTCTGCACGCCGCCGACGGACGGCTGGTCGGATCGCTGCAGATGTTCTTCCCGGCCGGGGCCGGGCCGCTCGGCGAGGACCAGCGGACCGTACTGCTGCTCGGCGCGCAGCTCGTCGACCGGATCTACCCGCTGGACCGCTCCCGCGCGGCGGACGGCCCGCTGGTCGCCGCGTTGGCCGACGGTCTCGCGGTGCTCGGGCCGGACGGCCTGGTCCGCAGCTGGAACCCGGCCGCGCAGGTACTCACCGGCATCCCGGCCAGGGAGGCGGTGGGCCGTCCGGTGCCGTTCGCGGTACCGCCGGTCGGGCAGGTCGACGAGCACGAACTGCCGGACGGCCGCTGGCTGCAGGTGCTCTGTTCCGGGTTGGCGGACTCCGAGCTGCGGGTGGTCACCTTCCGGGACATCACCGCGGTCCGCCGCCGGGCGCAGCTGAAGGACCTCTTCGTGGCCACCGCCAGCCACGAGCTGCGTACCCCGGTCACCGTGATCCGCGGCTACGCCGACATGCTGCACCGCCGCTGGGACCAGCTGGCGCCGGACGCCCGCCGCGACGCGGTACGGGTGGTCCGGGACCGGGCGGAGCGGCTCGCCATGCTCCTGGACCGGTTCCTGGTCGGCGACGAGGACCGGGTGGAGAGCCTGCTGTCGCCGCGGGCGTTCGACCTGGGTCGCGCGCTGCGCGCGGTGGTGCCCCGGCTGGGCGCCGAGGAGGCCACCCGGCTCGTGGTGGACCTGCCCGGGACGTTGCCGGCCGCACTGGGCGATCCGGACAGCGTCGTGACGGTACTGACCGAACTGGTCGAGAACGCCCACCGGTACTCGCCGGACGGCGGCGAGGTGACGCTGACGGCGGGCGCCGATGCCCAGACGGTGTACTTCCGGGTTGCCGACTGTGGAATCGGGGTACAAGCCGACCATGTCGAGCAGGCATTCGACCGCTTCTGGCAGGCCGAGCCCGCGGACGGTCGCCGGCTCGGCGGGGTGGGACTGGGGTTGTACCTTGTCCGGCGGATTGTCGAGAGTCAGCATGGTTGGGTGTCCTTGCGGCGCCGTATTCCGGACGGAACGGTCGCTGAGGTACGGTTGCCCCGCGCTGGCGTGACGTCCGGGGAGGCGTGAACGTGACTACAGGCGTGAGAGAGCGGGCCTGGAACGTCTGCGTGCCGCACCACGCACGCGGCGCCGCGGTGGCCCGTACCCGCCTGCTCGCCGCGCTCCGGGACGTCGAGGTCGATCCGGATCTGGCCGCCGACGCGGTGACCGTGGTGTCCGAGCTGGTCGGCAACGCGGTACGGCACGCCCGGCCGCTGCACCACGGCGTGATCGAGGTCTGCTGGTCCGCGGCGCCGGACCGGGTCCAGCTGTGGGTGACCGACGGCGGCTCGGCGACGGCACCGCGGCTGCGCACCGCGGGCTGGGACGCGGTGGACGGTCGCGGCCTGCAGATCGTGGCGGGACTCGCGCAACGGTGGGGCGTCGAGTTGGACGGTCCCGGCCGCTGCGTCTGGGCGGACCTCGTCGTACGGCCCCGCCCCTGACGTCTTCGGCGCTCCGTGCCCGACTGGGCGGTCTGTCCGCACCGTACCGCAGCATCGGTGACACGCTCGGTGTGCGGAGCAATCCTTTCGGTGTACCGGTTGTGGGGCGTCCCGGGTGACCGCCTAGGCTGCTGTGCCGTGAGCAAGCGTCGCCGTAACAATGCCTCCCGCGCCGAGCGCCGGGAGAAGGTGCGTGACGTCTTCGTCGCGCGTCCGTTCGAGGGTCTCGCGAGCGAGGCCGACTGGGTCGCCCTGCGGGAACTGGTTCCCGCCGCGACCGCGCCGCTGCGGTTGGCCGACGAGTACGCCCAGAAGTACCCGGACCGTCCCGTCACGCTGGCGACGGTGCTGCCGATGGCCTGGCCCGCGATGGTCCGCCCGGACGGCAGCGTCCTGGTCGGCCTGCAGCGCCAGTTCCAGTCCGGTGACGTCAGCCGGGACATCGCCGCCTCGCTGCTGAGCGCCCTGGACACCGAGATCGGCCAGACCGTCGGGGTGCCGTCGCTGCCCGGTCCGGGTCCCCGGTTGCAGGACGTACTGGCCGACGGCCAGCTCGACGTGACCCTGCGGAGCGGCTTCGAGTTCTGGCTGACCGAGGGTGCCGGCGACGATCCGGCCGTCGCCGCCAGCCTGGAGCGGGCCAACGCCTCCATCTACCCGACCGAGCTGGTGGGCACGATTCCCGCCGCGTACTGGTGCCGGGTGCCGGACAAGACGCACGTGCGGTGGGTGCTCGGCGACGACGAGGACTCGGCGCTGCCGGCGCTGTCCCGGCTCGCCGCGGCGGGCGGGCTGACGCTCGGCGAGAACACCCGGTTCGCGGGCATGTTCCGGGCGCACGGGCTGCTGGTACCGGTGTGGGACCTGCCGGTGGACTCCACCGCCGCCGACTGGGAGGCGCCGCTCACCGAGCTGCGCGACCGGTACGACGCCGCGCTGCGGTCCGAGGCGCCGTTGACGCCGGAGGAGCGCCGGGCCCGGGAGGGCCTGCTGGGACGGCAGCTCACCCTGCGATGAAGATCGCACTCCGTAACCGGGGCCGGAACGGCCCCGTGGCACGTTGGGGATGGATATGAAGATCATTGGCGCCGGGTTCGGGCGTACCGGCACGCTGTCGTTGAAGGCCGCCCTGGAGCGGCTCGGGTTCGGACCGTGTTTCCACATGTCCGAGGTGTTCGAGCACCAGGACCGCATCCCGCTGTTCCTGGAGGCCGGCCGTGGCGGGACGGTGGACTGGGACGAGGTGTTCGCCGGGTACGAGTCGACCGTGGACTGGCCGGGCTGCTCCTTCTGGCGGGAACTCGTCGAGCGGTACCCGGACGCCAAGGTGCTGCTGTCGGTGCGGGACCCGAAGCGTTGGTACATGAGCGTGCGCAACACGATCTACCAGGCCAGCCACGGTGGTCCGCCGCCGGGGGTGACGGAGATGCCGCCGGAGATCCAGCGGCACCGTGCCTTCGTCAACGAGCTGATCTGGCAGGGGGAGTTCGAGGGCCGCGCGGACGACGAGGAGTTCGCGATCAGCAGGTTCGTCGAGCACAACGAGGCGGTGCGCCGGGAGGTCCCGGCCGACCGGTTGCTGGAGTTCGAGACCGCCGCGGGCTGGGATCCGCTGTGCCGGTTCCTCGGCGTGGAGGCACCGGACGAGCCGTTCCCGCACCTGAACGACTCGCAGACGTTCGGTCAGCGGGTCGCCGAGAAGATGGCCGCGCACCAGCAGGGTCAGTGAGCTGAACCGGGCGGCG